>CAZOEM010000037.1:0-13407 GCA_964578735.1 uncultured Halobacteria archaeon
TCTTTTCTAAAGAACGGTTTTTGGTAAAGCTTTTCTTTCTAAGAAAAGGCTTTTTTATTTTATAAAGACAGAAACATGGGCGTAAAAGCAAAAATAAAAGGGACAGGATATAAAAGATACCAGAAAACGCTTATTCTATCAACTGCACTTGCTTTTATTATGCTTTACATAGCTTTTGGCTTGATCTTCTTCTCAAAGGAAGGGAATCCCATTCCGGGACCTTACATTTTGCTAATTCTCGCCATTAATTTCATTATCTCAGTCGTGTTTTACGAATCGCAAGGTAAAGCGAAGAGTAAAGATAAGAATAAAGAGAAAGATAATTTAAAATCGCTTATTAAAGGTCTATTTCTTGCTAGCTGCGCAACTTTCGCTCTCGTTGCAATTATCAGCGGTGTGAAGCTCATGATATATTATGATGGTTTTGAATTAATAGGTGGATTTGGGTCGTTCATATCCGCGTTGGCAATATGCATGATTGTAAGCATGGTCCTCCTCAGCCTGTTAAGACCGCTATCAGAGCAATAGCGCGTCAAAGATTGAGAACACGCTCTATTTTCCTTATTATCTCGTCACCTGGTACTATCTCCTCGTTTTCTATCTTCCGCAGTAACGATTGCTTTTCATTTATCCGTTTTGCGAGTTCCGCCTGTTTTAGCCCTGCTTTTTCCCGCGCTTCTTTTAGCTTTCTTCCATAATCCTCCTCTACTTCCACTTCCAGATCATGGTTCATTTGCTCATATAAGCGGCTATTAGCCTTTGCTTGTGCCATCCGCCCTGGCCGTACGTTCTTATCTTCCACTACAACGGTACCATAGTGTGCACACGCTTTACATACCCGCAGCTTTGAGTCGCCTATTACTACGTATTGTGCCGCACCTTTTATTTCCGCACCACACACTTCACATTCCGTCATTTTATGTCAATTATATATATTAGAAAGAGAAGAAGTAAAGAGTAGTGATAAAATGAAAGCAAGTAGTGGCAGTGCACCGGCGGGCGATGAATATTCGCGATTTCTCCTGGACCGGATAAGGCAGTTAGAGGAAGTGAACTATGGACTGAAAATGGAACTGACGCAGATAGAGGCAGGAGGAAGAGATTACGAAGCTATGCGAATGCAATATGAGCGCGAGGCAAGGAAGTTAAGGTCAGAACTGGAAAAGTTGCGCGCATCACCGCTTATTATAGGCACTGTTGTAGAGGTAATAGACAATAAAAAAGTGTTAGTAAAGAGCAGCGCGGGCCCTAAATTCGTTGTAAATTACTCGCAGTTTATAGACACAAAAGAAGTTGTTCCGGGCGCTCAGGTAGGCATGAATCAACAATCGCTGGCGGTAGTGAGTGTGCTCTCATCAGCAAAAGACCCCGCGGTATATGGTATGGAAGTAATAGAATCGCCAGATGTGGGCTATGAGGTAATAGGCGGGTTGGAAGAGCAGATAGAGGAGATAAGGGAAGTGGTTGAGTTACCATTGACAAAACCAAAGATGTTCGAGCGTATAGGAGTGGAACCACCAAAGGGCGTTCTCCTGGTTGGCGTGCCTGGCACGGGGAAAACATTGCTTGCAAAAGCCGCGGCAAATCGTACCGCCGCCACGTTTATACGGGTCGTCAGCTCAGAATTAGTGCAGAAATATATAGGCGAAGGTGCAAGGAGAGTGCGGGAGCTTTTTGAGTTAGCAAAGGAGAAAGCGCCATCCATAGTGTTTATTGATGAGATAGATGCGATAGCGGCTCGGAGAGTGGAAGATGGCACGACAGGAGAGCGGGAAGTACAGCGCACGATGATGCAACTTTTAGCTGAGATAGACGGTTTCGATCGGAGGGGAGAGGTGCGAATAATAGGAGCAACAAATAGACCTGATATCCTCGACTCTGCTTTGCTTCGCCCTGGACGATTTGACCGCATCATAGAAATACCTAAACCTGATAGGGAAGGCAGGAGGGAGATATTCCAGATTCATACAGCTAAGATGAAGTTAAAGAAGGACGTATATATAGATATTTTAGCAGGCCTTACAGAAAATGCCACTGGCGCGGATATAAAGGCAATATGTACCGAAGCCGGCATGCTTGCTGTAAAATGGAATAGGAAAGCAATAGCTATGGAAGAATTTGAGCAAGCAATAAAGAAAAGTATGGGGAACGAGCATAGGGTTTATACAGGTCCTAAGGTGCCGGGTGAGATGTTCGCATAAAAACACTTCCTGCTTCGTTTTGTTTTGTTTTAAAACCTTTTCTCTTTTGGGAACGTGTATATATCGAATGAAAGAATCAATGAGCAGCGTGGATATAGCAGTCATCGTTATTGAACTACAAGAGCTACTAGGTGCACGACTCGTGAAAGCATATCAACCGGATAGAGAAGGGATAAGGCTAAAATTGCATCATAAAGGTTCACTTGATTTGATTATCGAAGCGGGGAAGAGAATACATCTCACCAAATATAAGAGGGCTTCGCCGAGAATGCCGTCTAACTTCGCAATGTACCTTCGGAAACATCTCAGTGGCGCCAGAATCGCCCAAATACGGCAACTTGACTTTGATAGGATAGTGGAGATAACGATAGAGCGGTGGGATAAAAAGCTCCGTTTGATAGCTGAGTTGCTTCCAAGGGGTAACATTGTGGTTGTTGACGAAGATGGGACTATCTTGTTGCCATTGCGAAGAAAGAGCTTCGCATCTCGGAAGATAAAAGTGGGCGAGAAGTACGAGCGCCCGCCTTCAAGAGCAAATCCATTGACAATGAGCGAACACGATTTGATGAATATCTGCAAGAAGGATAAAGATATAGCCCGTGTTCTTGCTTCAGAGCTGAGTTTCGGTGGTCTATACGCGGAAGAAGTGTGTGCGAAGGTGGGAATAGACAAAAGAAGGCGGGCTGATGAACTCGCAGCAACGGAAATAAACGCTATTCATGAGACTATACACACCCTATTCAAGCCGATAATAACAAATGACAAATCCAAGCTGAAAGCGCACATAGTGATAGAAGGAGAAGAGAAGATAGATTTTGTCCCGTTTGAGTTAAACAGCTATGAGAAGAAAGAGAAGCGCTTTTTTCCCTCTCTTAATGATGCTGCGGACGAGTACTTCAGCACGCAAATAGCAGAAGTAGTGGAAGAGCAAGCAAAGTCTGAGCACGATACGGTAATTGGCAAATATGAGCGGATTTTGAATGAACAACTCGAGGCACTTCATGAATTCAAATTAAAAGAGGCAGAAAGCACAAAAAAGGGCGATATGATCTACGCCCACTATCTCGAGCTAGAGGAGATGCTACAGGAACCAGGTAAAAAAAGGAAGGTTGTTACACTAACACTACAGGACACCGATATTTCGCTTGATATAGATACTTCTGTTTCTTTGCATAAGACTGCGGGTGCGTATTATGATAAGGCGAAGGTATTCAGGAAGAAGAGAGAAGGGGTTGCGCATGCGATAGAGACGACAAAGGAGAAGATAAGGACAGAGAAGGAGAAAGAAGTACGTATAGAAGAGGAGTTGATACCAAAGAAAAAAGAAGTGCTGACTGAGAAAGGGGAATGGTATGAGAAGTTTAGATGGTTTGAGACTTCAGATGGTTTTCTTGTGGTTGGTGGGAAGGACGCAACTACCAATGAGATACTGGCGAAGAAGTATATGGAACCCAATGACCTTTTCTTCCATACGCAGGCGGAGGGAGCACCGGTAGTAATAGCGAAAGCGGGCGGTAAAGAAATATCGGATTTGGGGCTAAAGGAAATAGCGCAATTTGCCGCTTCTTATTCCAATCTATGGAACTATGGGTTCTATGAGGGTGAATGTTATTGTGTTATGGGCGAGCAGGTGAGTAAGACACCGCCTTCCGGAGAGTATATAAAGAAAGGAAGTTTTATGGTACGAGGGAAGAGGAAGTATTTTAAGGCTGCATTAGGTCTCTGTATCGGTATCGAAAAACCTTTCTTTCAGAAAGAAAGCTTTAGCAAAGAAACAATAGACAACATAAACAGCAATCAAAAAGAAAGTGTTGCCAAAGAAAGATCATACAGTGAAAAACATCGGCTGCTTGCATGCCCTTGTTCACAAAAGGACAAGTTAGATATTTTCGTAGAGCTCGAGCCGGGTGACGATATGGATAAAAATGCGCTTTCAAATGAGATTAGGCGATTCTTTGTTGACCGTGCGGAAAACAAAGAGGCGGTTAAACGAATAGCAACGCAAGATAGGATATTGAGTCTTTTACCGCCTGGTAAGTCGCGGATAAAAGGTTTTGCTTAGCGGAGGAATCACGCTTTTAAAAAAGGTTTTTGCTGTACTCATCGAGTTCTAACTTGTTTCTGACACAATTGTGATCTTTTTACCTTTTATTTTTTCATCAAACTTTCTTTCTTTTTCAAAGAAAGAAGAACCATGAAAAAACTCCATATATTTTATGATAAGAATTGTAAGGCAAAGGTTCCACCGGTAAAAGAAGCACTTGAAGGTGTTTTCGGTCTAGATACAACTGAAGAAAATCTATTGAATCTTGCTGAGGGCGCGTATGATACAAATAGGATGCAATACGAAGCTTCAAATCTTCTTAATTATCTTAGCCGGTCTAAGACGAGGTCAAAATCTTTATGTTTATGGTTAATAAGCGAAGACATATACGTGCATGGAATGAATTTTGTATTTGGAGTTGCGCAACCGGGTAAAGCTGCTGTTATCTCTACGCACAGGCTCGATTCACTCGAATTGATAAAAAAAGGAAGCTATTCACGAAATGGGGCATGTTTTGTGGCTACCGCACTGTAACAATTACTGCGTGATGCAATTCTCCAATTCGTTATACAAAGCGAAGAAGAAACCGGCTAAGCTTTGCGAGAGGTGTAAAGCTCTCTTAGATGCAAATTAATTAATAACCTTAACTTCGAATCATTTTAGGGGACATATATCATACAACTGCCTCATACCGGTCAATTACCTTTTTAGGACCTTTTAAGGCTTTAGAAGGCTATTGTTCTACGTTCCCTATATAGGGCACATATTTTATGAATGCTTCACCCTTTTATTTTTCCTTAAATGCTAATATAACGCTTTATAGCGCGATTATGTATATGTGTCCCCTATATTAGGTCGAAGTTAAGGTAATAAGAAAGAAATTTTTTTTGTCGTTTGTTTTTGGATCAAACCTTTTTCTAAAAGGTTTGAGTTGCTGTACTCTTTTCATCAAACTTTCTTTCTTTTTCAAAGAAAGAACCTTTACTAAGAAAGAAAACTGTCCTTATTTTTCGGATCAAACCTTTTTCTAAAAGGTTTGAGTTGTGGTACTCTTTTCATCGAGTTCACGTTTTACACACCATTGAGTTATTGAGGTGTGTTTTTAGAAGGTGAAGTGAAATGTTGCTGTACTCTTTTCATCGAGTTCACGTTTTACACCCAAATTGTCTGGAGTATGGGATGGTTTGGATTGTAAAAAAGTTGCTGTACTCTTTTCATCGAGTTCACGTTTTACACCGAGTGTAATTGCACTTGCGCTTGCGAACAACCTTAAAGTTGCTGTACTCTTTTCATCGAGTTCACGTTTTACACCGCTGATTGCCTGAATATGACAACAAACACAACACAATGTTGCTGTACTCTTTTCATCGAGTTCACGTTTTACACAAAACCAAGTCGTTTTATAATATGCGTCATAGGAAGGAAAGAGTTGCTGTACTCTTTTCATCGAGTTCACGTTTTACACCCGAAGATAACGGTTCCACATAGCATAATTGCACATTGTTGCTGTACTCTTTTCATCGAGTTCACGTTTTACACTGGTAGAAATTGCCAATGAGTGGACCAAAAGACAACAATAGTTGCTGTACTCTTTTCATCGAGTTCACGTTTTACACTAACTCTATAAGCCATCTATGGTGGGGGGAAAGAAGGATGTTGCTGTACTCTTTTCATCGAGTTCACGTTTTACACGATGGATTTTGACGACTTGTTAATCGCAGAGATAGAGGTTGCTGTACTCTTTTCATCGAGTTCACGTTTTACACTGAAACTGTCGAGCCATTGGCGATTCAATTCACAGAAGGGTTGCTGTACTCTTTTCATCGAGTTCACGTTTTACACCCCTACCCTTTTGAGCAATATCCGCCGAAATGGAAGGCACCATTTCCGGCTTCTATTTCTCATTCCAATATATGATATAAGTTTATAGTAGTATAAAAATAAACGGCAAATAGAGGTTTGCGATAATCTCCTCTTTGTCACCCTGATCTGACATATACCCAAAATTATGAAAACGGCAAAATCCGAATATTTTGCTTTTTTAGCCCCTCTCTATCCCCCGTAGCTTGGCGATAATCTACCCTATTTTCTGCACCTGCCGAGGTTATCGCCAAGAATTCACACACTCTCCAGCGTTAAAAGCATCACCATCTTAACATATCCCTATTTCCCCCATATTCTTTATAAGGATCCACGACTTTTATAATTGTGCTTCGAAGGAGATAAGAAAATGACCGAAGAAGGAAATAAAGTTTTAACTCTGTTTTTCAATATCGGAAACAGAGATGTGAAGATAGACGGTGAGGTAATCCCAAAAGAAGAAGTAAGGTCAAAAGGCAAAGAAATATTCAATAATTACGATGCCTTTAAACAAAAATTGAATTTTGAACTCGTTTCGCCATTGTTGGAGCGGTTCAAACAAAAAGCAAACAACGCTTTCCTCTTCGTTACCAATCAATCCGACCCGCAATACAATACACAGGATACTTTATTCTTCGGCAGAATTATCCAGCGCTTTGTCAAAGAGGAATACGGAATAGAATGTGAAGTTAAGGAATATCCGTGGAACCCCACGGATTATAACCTCGCTTTTCACTTCTTCTCCTACTTCTTCAAAGATTTTGACGATTCTTTTACCAAAATCATTTCCACCTCCGGCGGCGTACCAGCTATGAAGTTCAGCATGCAAATCGTCACTTCCTCTTTCTTTAACAATGTTGAATTCTATTCGGTGGACGAGAAGATACACGAAGTTAAGACCGTGGATATTGAAAACACCTTGAAGAAGGAACTTGTTAAGAGAGCTGCAATTGAGTTGTTGAACAGACATGATTATGCTGGTATAATCAACTTGTTGGAGACTAATCACATAGAAACCCGAAAAATGCATTTGTTACTTGAATACGCCCATAACCGCCTTTGTTTCAATTTCGATACTGCGAATGCGAAAATGGATGAATTCTTGAACGCCCTTCCATTGTTAGAAAGAGAAGAATATGAGAAGTTGAAAATTGATTTCTCGGACAAAAGAACATTTATTAACGAACTGTTTCAGAACATGGTGATAAAATGGGAAAATGGCGAATATGTTGACTTTATCGGTAGATTATTCCGATTTAACGAGGCTTTGTTGCAACTCATTTTTGAAATCGAAACAGAAACCAAAATAGATTGGCAAACAAAAGGGGTGGGAAACAGGCAGTTCTCTGACACACTGACAAATTATCCTGATTTGAAGAACATGTTATATACCAAGCTTAATATACCACGAATGCAGGAGATAAAAACTTCAGAAGGAGCACTTGACATCTGCTTCTATTATTTTGTAAGAATGGATGGTAAAAGATGGGGACCTATCTGGAAGATATACGATAACACAAAAAAGTTGGTTAAAGAATTCAGGCATTACTCTATCGTTGCTCATGGCTTCAATGGTGTTTCAAGGGATGATATAGTGAAGTTTTATGGCTCCGAACAGGTAATCGAGGATTTGAGGACGATTGTAAATTTGTTAAGTAGCGATGAGAACATGTTTAGTGAGATTAATACTATCTCTGATAAATATATAAAAGAGCTGTAGTGATGATAGAAAAATTAGAAAAAATAAAAATTGCTGCAATTTTGCATGATATAGGCAAGCCAGAAGCATGGATTAACGGGACTATAAGTAAGCATGCGGAAATAAGCAGAGAAACCGCTCGCTATATCGGATTGGATAACGAAATATCTGAAATAATTTTAAGGCATCATGGAACTTCTATCTCATTCGGATACCCCCCACTTAGAACCGGCAAAGAAGGAATGCATGATGCTATTGTAAGCGTTGCCAATACCATTGCCTCAGGAGCGGAAAGACCTCTGACTGAAGGAGAAGCAGAAGAGATAAAAATTCGAGACCCTATAAGTGGAAGGACTGACAGAATTGAAAAGGAAGATTTAAGAAGAAAAATTGAAACCCTCAAAGAGGAATTAAAATCAAAATTGCTTCAAAACGGTGTTTCTTACGATTTAATCTACAAAATCTTGGAAAACTCTTTTCTTAATTCTATTCCTGCCGATACTAGAGCAAATGACCATTCTCTCTGGGACCACTTAAAACTCACCTCTGCGATTGCCCACTGCTTAGCCATAGATGGATACAAAGGAAAAAACTCCGCTGAATATTCGATTGTTTTAATCACTGGTGACGTTAATGGAATTCAGGATTTCATCACCCAGTCAATGAGATTGAGGGACTTAAGAGCTGGAAGCAGGATAGTTGAAGAGGCAACGAAAACCGCAGCACTGTCTATTTCTGAAAAACTCTCCCCTGACCACACAATATTCTGCGGTGGTGGGAATTTCCTTGCAGTTTCTCCAACGAGTTTAGCTGAGCAACTGAAAGAAGAAAGCGAAAAGAGATTTTACGATTACATTGAAGGTGGTTTGGATATCACAGTGGATACATATACATGCAAAAGAATTGACGATTTTATATTAAATGAAGTTGAACTCCCAAAGTACCGGGATATGATTAAAAAATGGAAAAGCTCTAAGTATGGATTTTCTGGAAATTTGATGCAGTATTTCGGTGTTGCCTGGTATCTTGCTGGCAAAGATTTAAGAAAATTAAAGTTGGCTAAAAAAACAGGGGAAAGAAGTTTTTCAGTTGTTATAAAGCCCTGCGACATCTGCGGAAGGGAAGCTATAAACCGAAAAAGAATATCAGAAAGAGATAAGAAGTTTCTTAGGACTCTTCCCCTTGATGCATCTCCAAGAGAAGAGAATTTATGCCCGATATGCTTTTGGAAAAGAACGCATCCCTTTGCAGAGGGCATCTCATTTGATGAACTCGCGGAAAAAGGAGAAGGAAGTTATATAGCCCTACTAAAAGCAGATGGAGATAATGTAGGAGATTTTGTTTTTGGCGCTGAAGAGGAGGATATACCTTCCCCTCCAAGGCAACTCAAGGTAAGCAATGTTTTAGACGAAGCTGCTAAGAGCTTAAAGGAAGTTGTAGAAAGGTTTGATGGTGAAACGATCTTTTGTGGAGGAGATGATCTCTTGGCTGTTTTACCAGCAAATAAATCTTTTAAGTGTGCAAAAGAAGTTTTTGACGAATATTTGAACTGTACTAAAAGTAGAATAACTCTCTCTGCCGGTCTTTTGATTATGCCTTTAAAATTTCCTCTATATATGGGATTGGAAATGCTGAACGAACTCTTGAGATTGGCGAAAGAAACAAAGAATAGAATAGCATTTCAGATCGTTCAAAGCGGTGGGATAAAGGTAACGCCAAAAGCGTGGAACTGGAAGGAATTTGAGAATATGATAGAATTAGCAGAAGATTTTGCAGGTGCGGAAGGAAGAACAAAGCTTTTTCAAATAAGAAACGTGATAAGGAAGGAAGGCGTGAAAGGTGCATTTCATTTCTTAAGGTATCTCGAAGGCAGGGCTAAATCATTCGCTGAAGTTCAGTATTTAAATCGAATTTTAAAAGAGGTTGAAAAAAGGACTCTTCCTGATATTATCTCTATCTCAAACATCGTAAAGGTAAAGGAGTAAAAAGGTGAGAAAGAATGGACGAAAATGAGTTTGGAGAGGAACTTGGCAAAAATTTGGTCGAAGCAGGATTGAAATCTACAAAGCTTAGAACTTTGTTTTTCGCATTGAAAAAAGAAAAGGAAGGGGGATTTAGAAACTATCTGAGGTATAAGATAGGAACTGGAGATGTATCGCCACAAGTACTGCGTGTGATAGAGGAAATTATGGACAAATGTAAAGAAAATAATATAGATTTCTTAAAAACCTTCACAATCGCCCTTCAGAATTTCTATTATTTCAGAGTTGAACCGATAATAAATGAATATAGCAGAGTTGAGAACGCTATATCAAATACTTGTCAAAGGAACGGAGCAGAGCTGAAAGAGATAAACATTAATACCGAAAAAGATAGGATAATAATAAATACAATGATAAAAAGCAGAGGGAGATTGAATAAGCGAGGGGTGGAAAGTGAAATGAGGGCGAATGTAGCTTCTCTTTCGGAAGACTTAAGAAAACTTGATTTAGACATTCATATAAGATTTAGGAGGTGATTTAATTGGTTAGAGGATTTAAAACACTGGAAAAGAGAATAATACTCTCTGGAAAGATAAAGGCAATAAGAGACTTGCATATAGGTTCTGGCGAAGAAAAGCTAACCCCTGGGGACGTTGATATGAAAGCGATTAGGTCTAGCGAGGATATTTATATTCCGGGTTCTTCCATAAAGGGCGTAATAAGACACGAAGCCGAAAGAATAGCGAAGAGTTTAAACTGGGATGATAAAGTGAAGAATTGTAACCCACCGAATCCAAATGAGATGTGCTCTGGAGAAATTGATGAAAGATGCGTTGTTTGTCAAACATTTGGAGGACCTGGGATTGCAAGCAGAGTTAAGTTCAGAGATGCTCTCCCTCTAAGCAAAATAGAAACCGAAATAAGACCTGGTGTTGCAATAGATAGGGATACAGGAACCGTAACTCGTGCTGGTCCAAGATACATGGAAGTGGTGCCAAGAGAATCGGAATTTGACTTCGAGGTCGTTTTTGATAATCCGACAAAAAACCATTTTGAACTTTTTGCTTCTGCAATAAGATCGCTGCGAGACAGCTCTATCGGAGGAGGTAAAAGTAGGGGATTGGGAAAAATAGAAATTTCTTTGGAAAAATCAGTGATTAAAACTGCAAGAGATTACCGGGAAGGAAAAGAAGGAAAGAAAATAGAGGGTGATTTTGAAACAATTGTGAAAGGGGTATTAGCAGAGTTAAGCGAACGCAGGGAATGATAGACTTAAAAGAGATTACAGCAGTAATAGAGGCGGAATCTCCGTTACATTTCGGAAGAGGGAGATTTGGGGTAATAAAGAGAACACATGAATGTATTCCTGGTTCCATAATGAGAGGTGCTATCGGGACTGCTTTAATTTCGCTTTATTGCAAAAACGAGAAAGTAGACCACGACCAATGCGAGGAAGAATTGAGAAAGGAATGCCCATATTACCTTTTATTTCAAGATAGAACCTGCGAGAATTCAAAAACACATTTTAAATACTCTTACCCTTTATTTCTCGAAGATGGTGTGAAAACAAAACTTCGCCCTGCTCCTCTTGATTTCAAATATTGTGAAAGATGCAAGAAGTACTACCGAGAAAGAGAAAATAAATGCAAGAGGTGTGGATCAAATCTTACCTTTCTAAAATTCTCTCCCTTTGACCTTTCTTTTTCCACTCCCATTCCCATACAAAAGCATGAAATAGGAAGAACGGCGATTGATAGAGAGGGCGGTGGACATGCAGAGGTTGAATATGGAGAAGAAAGAGCAGGTACACTTCACGTAATGGAAGTAATTCCAAGAAAAACTCTGTTTTGGCTTTCTATATTCTTCTCAGGAGGTGATAGTGAGAAACCTCTGTTAAATTCTATTAAATTCGTGGAAGACGAAGGAATAGGAGGTGGAAAGAACAGAGGATTTGGAAAAATTTCTTTTAGCGAGGTTAAGATAAGCGAGATAAGAGAGGAAGATATATTAAAAAGGGCTAGAGCGATTGAAAATAAAATAAAATCAGGCAAAATGAGGATAGACTTGACATCTCCTGCAATAATTAAACTCGGAGATAAAACTCTTTCAAGAATTACTCCGGATTATCTTACAGAGTATGCAAAAAATTCATATTCAAAAATATTTGAAGAGGAAATAGGACTTGATGTTCCAAAACTCTTGGATTTATATGCACGGAATGAAACAGTTACTGGCTGGTCATTGGAAGATTCTAATTTGATTGAAGGGCGAAGGAAAGATGTTTATTCTGCCATCTCACCGGGGAGTTTTTTTAATTACGCAATTGAAGGGGTGGAGAACTGGGCGAAAGCTTTAGTCTGTCTGGAAATACTCGGAATTGGTGTGTGGAGATCACATGGATACGGAAGTATACTGTTTTCAGAAAATCCAGGGGATATTGAAACGAGGATAGCTCCACCTGAGAAAAGAATGGGATTGCTGAGATTTAGAAAATTAAAAGAGGTCCCCATTTCTTCTTTTGATGTGTCGCTGAAGTTCGAAAAACCGATAAAAAGAGATATAGACTCACTCAGAGGCGTAATAAGAGGTTTTACAGGGAAACATGAAAGAGAACTGAAATGGTTATATGAAAATCCAAGGAAAGGTACAAAATATTACAGATACATTGAGCATGAGTTAGTAGCAAACAAAATACTAAACTTCAAAATAATATTCCTGCATCCAGGATTCGTTAGGTTTCGTGACGATGTTCTTAAAGGTTTGGACTATTTCGGTAAAGAGGGCATATTGAACGGCGATGAGAAAGTGAAATTTGATGTGATGGTTGGTAAGGTGCAGAAGGAGCACTACAAACAAATAAAACTAAATAAAGGAGATTGCATTGAACTCAAATTCAAAACCCCGGTACTCTATGATATAGACCCCTGGAGCATTTTACGAGGAATCGGAAGTAAAATATACCAGATGTATAAGATAGAGCTGCCGGAAATGGAAGAACTAAAAGAAAAGGCTAAGGCATGGGAATTTGAGCACAACCGCTCAAAATACATATTCCGGAGGAAAGGCAACGAATACTGGGGCTGGCGTGGTGCTATAAAATTCAAAATGAACAATCTAAACGAAGGAGAGAAAGAACTTATTGGATGGCTCTTAGGTGCAGGGCGAATAACAGGGATTGGGAAATTTACCACTATAGGATTCGGCGATTATGAGGCTTATGTTTTGGCTGAGAACTGACTGTGGTTTTTTTCATCATGTTTCATTTCGATTTTTTCAACTCTGTAATTTTTAAACAGTATATTATACTTTAAGCATTTATATAGCTACCCAACATATTTAATAATCAGGCAATTAGAATTTAATTTTTTAGAGGGTAGATAAGGCACAAAATCAACTTCCAGTGGAGATGGTCATTCGCAAATAAAAAACGAAATGTAGTAATATTTTTGAGAGTTTTTGGATAAGGGGGCGGGTTTTCCTCAAATCTGTACAGTTAGTGGAAAGATAGATGGTACCCCTATTGTTCTAGTTGAAAATAAGCACTTCACTGTTTCCATATACCTGCATAACTCATTTCTAAACTCAACTATCTCCATATACTGCACTTCTGTAATCACGTCA
>CAZOEM010000038.1:0-13030 GCA_964578735.1 uncultured Halobacteria archaeon
TCCACCAGATTATACAGATTCCCACGAGAGATTATTAAGATGCTGATAGATAGATAGAACATGTATCCTGTATCCTGCATTTGGAATCACTTTCTTTCGTCACCCACCGCAAATCTCCCTCATCCTGCCCTCGCCTTCTCTTGGACCACGCATAATCAACAGATCACCATACCTTATCTCTACACTGCCAGAAGGGTTATAAACCCATTTGCCCTCTTTTCTACGTATTGCCAGTATAAACATTCCGGTTCGTGTCTCTATTTTCAGTTCCCTTAGCGTCTTTCCAAATATAACCGCGTTCTTCACTTCTATCTTCAATATTATCTCATCGGACTCTTCGATAGAAGCTAAAAAGACCGGATGCAATCGGATTTCGCGCAACACAACATCTGCAATCTCGTATGCTGCATCCGAAATCACTTCAGAAGAGACTGCAACATGAAGTAAGCCCCGGAACTCGTCAAAATTACTCCTCTTTGTTACCCCTCTCGCCGCTTCTATCACTAATATCTCCAGCTCCTCTTTCATCCGGTCCATTGACTCTTCCAGATCGCGTACCTCTTTTGCTATCTCTTTGTTATAAAACGTGACTGCGGAATACGAGAGACCTACCATCAACTCAGACATATTCTTCATATCGGCGATGAGGTCCGCGATTTCTTCTGTTATTCTTCGCCTTACTATCTCCCCCTTCTCCTTCTCCTTGTATTCCTTCCCAGTTGCCATCTTACAGAACGCAGGTATGCCTTCTGTGGGACCGGAAGTGATAATCAGGTCGTCCAGCAGCAATCGCTCGTCTTTATCCGGTGAATATATCCATTTAGAGCCTCGTTTTATCGCTAATACCCGCATTCCTGCTTCTGTCTCGAGCTTTAAGCCCTTTAGCGTTTTGTCTTTAAAGACAGAGGTGGGTTTTATCTTTACGTTTAATACCGCCTCTTCAAAATCCTCACGATCCAGATACCCGGTTATATCAACAGAAGTAGCTATTTTCGCTATGTCGCTCGCGGCATTTGATATCTTCTCCGCAGCAGATGCTATTTGCAATATCCCTGCGAACTCAATCGCATCTTCTAAGTTCCTTGCACCTAACATTGTCGATATTCTCAGTTTGTAAAGGAGCGAATGCATCTTCCCCTCTAATTTAAACACCTCTTTCGCTATTTCGGGATTGCTATACAGAACTGCAGAATATGCGAGGTCTAACATAGAGCCGGCGATGTCCTTCATATCCACGAGCACATCTTTCGCATTGAAAGTTTTTATCTCATCATTCAACACTTCTGCCATTATAATCTCTCCTCTAACCACTTCTTAGCACGTTTAATCGTATCCGTATCCCGAGATACGAGTTTTATTCGCACTTTGTACGTTTGCTCATCTTCCGTCATGTAGGGATAGGACCCTATCGTTACATCCGTAAACGTCCTTACCGCTTCGTTCAGAACATCTAATATCTCATGCTCTGGCTTATCTGTTAATATCCATTCTTCCGCCATTATCGCATCATCATCACGAAAAGAGGAAGCGATGGGCTCGAACATCCCTCGCAGCTCTTCAGGCACCCCTGGCATAACAATGACGTTATCTACTTTAAAGCCGGGAGCAGCACCTACGGGGTTCCCTATAACCTCCGATCCGATTGGGACATCGGCCATTTTTAATAAAATGCCACGTAACCCATATTTGTCCGTCAGTATTCTTGCCGCTTCTTCATCTCTTGTTAATGATTTACCCACACCTTTTGCCACGCCTTCTCTCGTTACATCGTCATGCGTTGGACCTAACCCGCCAATGACAAAGACAAAATCAGATTTGCAGCTTTTTACCGCTTCGCTTATCTCGTCTTCGTCATCGCCCACCACCATTATCTTCTTTACGGTGACTCCTTGGGTGAATAACCGCTTTGCAAGCCATGAGGAGTTAGTATCTGCGATATCCCCTCGTAATAATTCATCCCCAATGTTTATTATCGTGGCGTCTTTGCCTTTTTTTATTGCCCGATTATTCATGCTTTGTATAAAACACTATATCCTTTTTCTACATTTAAACTTTTTGAATTTGCATTATCTGCTCAAAAAGCCATAGGCTTTTGAGCAGATACTTCTATTGTTATCCACTACTGCCTCCAAGCATCTCTTGTATCGCTTTACAACATACTAACTGTACCATTGATGATTACTGACTCTGGTTCTAAGGTTTGCCATGACGCTGGAATTGCTGTTAATGCTACATTGCAGTGTCCAACGTTCCAGGGCACCCATGTTCCGGTGTATATCCCGTCATTTACATGCGCTAATAGCAACGTTGTATCGCCATTTTCAAATGCGACCTGAACGCTGGCACTATCTATGCTGTTCCCGCAACTGTCTGTTACATTCACGCTGATCGGTACTGCGATTGCTTTGATTACATTGAAATTGCTTCCTGGCTGCATGGCTTCGATATTTATTTCCCGTGGATAACATGGACCGATTATAGACGTAAGCTTATCCAGGGTCAATGATTTCGTTGTTTCTGGTATCCATATGCTGTAATCGTCACTGTATAGTACCATATTTTTGGTTGCTGATGATGTAAATGCTTCGATATAGAGGGTGTGATCACCAATGAAACCCTGATATACATGTTTACCAGTGTAATGATCATATGAAATCTGAGAGAACGTGTGTACGCCATATGGTATTTCGCTTGTTATATCAAGGGGACTGCTCACATAACATGATCCAGAACTTTTGCTACAAGAAGTTATAATAGACCCATCCAGGGCATATTCATAATCTTCCGCGCCACTGTAGCCGCCGCCTTCTCCGCTATGCGCATCTGTGATGGTTAATCTTGCCTTATTCACGGTACACTTTGGAACAGTTAGATGGAGATTAAAGGGTGTATTATATTTGTATTTTATTCTGTGATATACACCGGGTTCGCTAGCATAATAACTAGCATGATCAATTGCATGTTCTCGATCAGCACTTGAAACACTTCCACCGGCTGCATTTAACATGTCGATCACATCATTCATTTCTTTTTCTAACGCATCATTTGCGGACAAATCGAAATCCACCATACTTGCAACGACCAATCTACCATCAGTATATACAAATGCCCAATCACCTGTTGTTCCTGTAAACTTCCAAATGATATGCGTGTCATCGCTTTCTATTACATCGTAAATCGCCCCTACGCGTGATTCGAGCACATCAAAGTCTACTGCCACGCCCAACTCAGTAGACACTCCGGATCTGAATTCTGGCACCGTAGTCGCAGCACTTGTATCGCTCCCAATAGCAGTACTAAAAAAAACTGTACCCAATATAATTGCACAACTCAAGACAGAAATTAACGCTTTTCTTCTCATTTTCTAATATACCTCCTTTTTATTCGTTTTTATTTTTTTTTTTGCTATATGGAAACATGTAGCAAACTTACCCTATAAAAGGTTTTCCTTTTTTGGGGGGAAGTTTGAATTTGTTTTGCAAGATGCAAGCCAAACAGGTATCAGGTATCTGACAACATTTTCTTGTGTTTAATCTTGTAAAATCTCGTGGTTTTCATTCAGAAAATCTTATCCAGACTAACTCTTAACCCTTCCAGGAGGGCAGATTCAAATGACTGTTCAATTCCAAAAACGCCCATACTCTCATAGCTTCTACCCTTAAGTGTTAGAACTTCTATTTCTTCTCTATCCGGATCAACCAGCCAGTACTCCTTTATCCCGGATCGCTCATAGAGTTTCATTTTCGCCATCTTGTCGAGCTTTGCTGTTGACTGTGATAAAATCTCAATTACGAGGTCCGGCGCACCCTGAATATTCCTCCCTGTGATGATGTGCTCCCTCTCTTTTGAGATGAAAAAAATATCGGGCTGAACGATATCTTCACCAGATAAAATCACATCGCAGGGAGCAAAGTAGACTCTTCCTAGCTTATGCCTTTCTACAAACTCATTGAGTAGAATCATTAACTTCCTTGCAATGTCCTGATGCCACGGTGCTGGTGCCGGAACCATATACAACTCTCCTTCTATTATCTGATTTCGCTTCCCATCATCAGGAAGCGAAAGGTAATCTTCGTAAGTAAATCTTACCTTCTCCTTTAAAACACTAACGCTCATTTTTAGTTCCCTCAAAGTCCGCTACGGACATCGCCATTATGATTATTGTTATTATTATAATGATATATAATTTCAGCCCCTAACTTGAGCATATCATCAAAGAAGGAAGGATACGATATTTTAGCACATTCTACATCCTCTATAACCGTTTCCCCCTGTGCAGAAAGACCCGCGATAGTTAAAGCCATTGCCAATCGGTGATCATCGTGTGAATATACTTTCGCTGCTTTTAAATCGGTCTTACCTTCTATTCGCAATCCGTCTTTCTTCTCCTCTATCCCCGCACCCATCTTCTTCAACTCTTCTGTTATCAGCTTCAATCTATCTGTCTCCTTATATCTCAAATGTGCTACACCGGTTATCTCAGTAATGCCATCAGCAACAGCCGCTAATACCGCTACTGTTGGCACCAGGTCCGGATTCGCATGCATATCCACCTCTATCCCTTTTAGCTCAGCATCTTTAGCTCCTTTTACCGCTACAATCCCGCTTTCACCATCCCAGCTTATGTCCGCTCCCATCTCTTTCAATATCGCTACTATCCGGGAATCGCCCTGTGCAGACGGGAACAAATTCCGCATCTTCAGCTCGGAATCCGTGATTACTGCTGCTGCTAAGGGATAGGAAGCGGAAGAGAAATCGCCAGGTACAGTAAACCGCTGTAGCTCATAGCTTTGCCCGCCTTCTACGTGAAAGGAATAATCAGTGGCAGAGCGAGAAAAAGGGACCTCTATCCCTGCCTTCTCTAATACCTCTATTGTCACTTCCATGTACGGCACAGAGGCGAGATTATTTGCCGCGATATAAGAGTCCTTCTCTGCGAGCGGGCATGCGATAAGCAAAGCGGATACAAACTGCGAGCTGATAGATGCATCTATTGTTGTTTCACCACCCTTTAGCCTGCCTTTTACCACTATTGGCGCTGTTCCATCACCTTTTGTACTGAAAGCTTCTGAACTAAGGTCGTTCAGCGACCCAAGCAGAGGCGAATTCGGTCGCTTTCTCAACGATGCATCACCCGTTAGAACCGCCGCGCCTTCGCATAAACCGGATATAGCAGTGAAGAATCTTAAGGTAGTGCCCGAATTCTCGGCATTTAGCACGTCTTCCGGTGTTCTCGGACTACCATCAGTGCCTTCTACCGCTATTTTCCTCGTTTGCTCTACCTCTATAGTTGCACCTAAAGAACTAGCAGCGTTAATTGTAGCTTTTGTATCGTTCGAGATAAGGGGATAAAGTATCTCGCTCCGCTTTGCCAGTGCGGCTATTGCAATAGCCCTATGCGTATAACTCTTAGAAGGCGGCGCATTTATTTCGCCTTTTAGCCCTGATCTTCGCACAGTTGCTTTCATGGCTTTTTATGCATTTATTCAGAATATTCTATCCCGACTGACCCTTAACCCTTTTAGGAGAGCGGATTCAAAAGATTGCTCAATTCCAAAAGCGCTAACGCTCATTTTTAGTCCCCCTATTAAATGCTCTGGTTTGCTTTTATTTTCAGACTTCCATCCCCTTTACACGATTAAAATCTTCAATGTACTCTTCGAGAGTCTTAGTGGAAGCAGCAGCAGAAGATGCCAGTATTACTCTGTTGGTCCTCCTAGAATCTTCGGACATCTGTTTCGAAAGTCTCTCGAACTCTTCCGAAGTTTGTCTCGAAAGACTCCCTATGTCTGTTCTTATTTCCTCGATTATCGGTGTAACGAGGAGAAACTTCAGCACGATGAGCAATGCACTTACTATACTTATCACCGATGCTATGAGGCTCATGAGCGAGAATGCACTATGTCCCGGTGACCTATCCATGAAGTAGCCTGCAAGACCTGCGAAAAATAGTCCTAAGGCTAATAACACTATTATCAGTACTACATCCCTCACCATATATTTTTCCATTTTCTTCTTTGACCAATACTAAAATTAAATCTTTTGAGTTTAAAAATAAACAAACATTATTGCCGCTTCCAAAAGACCCTTGACTGAAAGCCGTGATACAGCGAGAACCCTTCCGCACCGCTTTGCTCTTGTTTCACATCAAACGATACATCCTTAGAATATAATGCGTTTGGCGATTCTCGCCCTATTACTCTTGCGACACCTCTCTCCAATTTCATATGCACTGTGCCGTTTACCCGCTCCTGCGTCTTATCCACAAAGGCATTAAGCCCCTCAAAAAGAGGGTCCATCACCAGGCCCAGATATACCAGTTCGCTCCACGTTTTATCTACAAAATCCTTGAACTTTAGCTCATTTCTTGTTAAAACGAGCTGCTCAAGGTCTCGATGCGCTTCTAACAATATAGTGGCTGCCGGATGCTCGTATATCTCCCGTGACTTGAAGCCGAGAACTCGATCCTCGATCATATCAGTTCTGCCAACGCCGTGCTTGCCACCCACGTCATTCATTTTTTTTATCAGCGAAATGCCACCCATCTCCGTACCATTCAGCGAGACTGGTACCCCGGATTCAAACCAGATTTCCATAATTGCTGCTTCTTTGGACGCATTAGCCACAGAGGAAGTCCATTTGTATATCTCTTCCGGCGGGAAGAAAGAAGGGTCTTCTAACTCGCTGCCTTCTATGCTCCTGCCCCAGATATTCTCATCTATGCTCCATCTCTTCTCTGATCCAAATGAAATGCCATGTTTTGATGCGTACAGCTTCTCTTCTTCCCGCGTTAGGCTCATTTCCCTCACTGGCGCTATTACATCAAGGTCAGAAGTCCTGAAAACGGCGTCAAACCTGAGCTGGTCGTTACCCTTGCCTGTGCAGCCATGAGCGACCGCATCGGCTCCCTCCTCTTTCGCCACTTCTACCACTTTCTTCGCTATCAACGGTCTCGCAATTGCCGTTCCAAGCACGTAACCCTCATAGTTGCCGTTTGCTTTTATCAAAGGGAAGAGATAATCCCGTACGAATTCGGCCTTTGCATCTATAAGCTTATAAAGATCACTTAGCTCCTCGCCCCTTTCCGTAGCCTCTTTTAGGTCCTCTTCCGGCTGCCCTACATCCACTATTACTGCAACCACTTCATCGTAACCATAATGCTCTTTAAGCAGAGGAATGCAGATTGAAGTGTCCAATCCGCCGGAATAAGCAAGAACAACTTTCTTCATTTCTCTCGCTTATATTTCGCTTCTTTCATATCCACGGCAAAGAATTCACCACCTACATGGCATAGCAGTTTCGCTACATCTATTACTCCTTCTTCTTTCCATAGCTCGTCCTTCACGCCAACTGCCACTATTCTCCCCGTTATCCAGATATGGTTGCCCGCTTCAATTTCCTTCTCTAACTTGCACTCCAGCCATCCAGCAGCCTCTTTTATTCGCGGTGGCTTCACAACCTTCGCTTTCTCTTCTGTTAGTCCTGCATGCACTATCTCATTATCTTCATAGGGATAATCAGTTTCCAAAACGTGCATCTGCTCTCCAAGGTCCTTGCCCGCCACGTTCACCACGAACTCGCTATTTTCTCGGATGTTCTTCAATGTATCATGCATTGGATTGCACGAGAACCCATATATGGGTGGTTCAAAGCTCACCGGCGAGTTGAAGCTAAACGGTGCTGCGTTTGCTATCCCTCTTTCGGATACTGTCGTAATGACCACCACAGGCCGAACGAACAATTTCGGATATGCTCCTACTTCTAGTTCCATCTTTTCGTCTCCTTTTCTTTTTGACCACAGATTAATTATACCGATTTTCACGATATACGATTTATAACTTCTTCTTTACAACGCCAATAATTCCTCGCCTTTATCTACTACGATCTTGCATGGAGTAGGCAACTTATGACCTGCCCTTTTCAAAGCTTCCTTTGCATCTTCGACATCAGGAGCATCTACACTTACACTAACTAGCTTTTGTCCGCGCTTCACCCTCGCTGCTGTGCCTATCGGTCTCCCGAATGCGTGCCGCATACCGCTTGAGATCCGGTCCGCACCAGCACCAACCGCTAATTTGTTCTCTCTCAGCACGTGATGCGGATACACCCGTATCTTCAAGTAGAAATTAGTTCGCCCTATGTCCTGTACTAAGAATCTATTAGAAAATATCCTCGCCGCTTCCAATGCGTTATGCCTTATCTGACATGCTTCCTTTGCAACTAAGGATAAAGAAACAGGAAACTCTCGGCTGGGGTTACCCATATCGAAAATGGTTATCTTGCTCCCGGGTATTCCACCCATGTATTTCTTTCGCACATTCGCAGGTCCTGTCACCTTAGAATACATTCGCGCTGGTTTATTTCCCATACTACTCTATTACCCACTATACATATAAAGCTTTATTCAATGTTGTTCAACATAATGTAAGGATAGCCTAAATAGGGGACCTTTCCTTTCGCCACTGCTAGCACCCATTTCGGCTTTACGGGCTGCCGATTTGGCTGCTCATAGCCGTTATTATTATCCCCTTTAGTGATGTATCCGGCATGAGGCGCGGGTTTCCCATCATGGCATCTTTTCCCCCATCTCATCCCAATCCCTAGCCCGATGTATTATCGCTGTCTGTTGACAAGAAGTTGTGTCGCGGATTGCCCTTGCAGCTACCCCCGCCATTCGGGGTAATCCTACCGCCGCTCTGAGATGAGAATGGGCAAGTAATCTCCCTATTCTTAATCTGCTATAAAAAGGAGCTAAAGAAATATGAAGATTCTAATATTCTCCCCCGTCTATTAAGCATTATATTTAAAATCCTGATTATCTACGTTCATCGGCGTCCGATTATCAAAAATTATTCATTCTTGGCGCTTCCTTTTCTAGAGAAATGTTTTTCAGCACCGCTCGAATAGCAAGCAGATTCATCCGTGACTGAGGTCTCAATTCCTTATTCACGGAATCAGCAAAAATGATGTTCTTTCTGACCAAAAAGTTGATCTCGAGACTAAGATATTTATAGCTGGTCCTATCCTTCACCATAAATTCTGTAAGGACTCTCAGCACTGCATCAAACATCTCTTTATCCTTCACTTCCAGCGAGTACACAACCTCTTCTATCTGCCCCTTTCTTATTTTTAGCAGCTCTTCCACCCGCCCTTTTCTGTTCTCTTCTGTATTTATCAACTCAACCAGACAGACGGGCTTTCCTCCACAGTAATGCCATACCAATTCCTTTTCCGCATCACTAATACTATACCAATCTAAGAAATTTATAGCCGTTGTATTATCAAAATCATCTACCAGCAGATACCGGCACCGCCCTTCCAGCATTGCCTCACTGTAAACGCGTTCGATGAAGAGCGAATCGGAACTGATTACGAATACATGCGCTAAATGCAACTCCTTCGTTAATCGCACGAAGAAATTGAATAATTTATAAATCAGCAACTCGTCCACTTTTAGGTCCCCAATTACTTGCAATTCGTCAATTACCAGCACGGGGGCATATCCGGTTTTGTAAAACGCTTTGAGAACCGTCTCTATGTAAACAAAAGCATCTTCTATCTCTTTATCCTTAAATAACTTTAGGAATATATCCTTCGGTATTGGAATTCCGTAATAGCTTTCAGGCAAAACGCTCACTATTGGTTTAAGGAACTCTTTTATTCTGCCATATCTCGCTTCATGCTCTACATCGAATAGAACCTTTATAAATTCATCGTAGCCGCGGATGAATCGCCCCCTTAGATTAATGTAAAATACTTTGTGACTTTCTGGCAGGTGGTTTATTAAATTGTTTATTAGTTCTGTCTTTCCGCTATTAATCGGGCCATAGATAAAGGTAATCAAAGTAGGTTCGGTATTCAAGATTCTCATGAGTTCCTTTTTCTCGCTTTCCCGATTGTAAAATCCAATTTTTCTCATCTCTGAAAAACACCTACCATATATCTATGATACTGCTATTACAGTTAAGGTTTAGTGGGCAACTATACCACGCTCCACGAATGTGAGGGGTATGTGTTCAACACATGTTTTATTTTTTGCCTCTTCCATAATCTTAGTTGGACGATCAACCACAGACATCGCCGTCTTATGAGCGACATCCACCCTTTTTGGGGTATTTAAAAAAGTTTCCGGTATTAGCTCCTTTTTAGAACCATAAGATTATACAGTATAACTTCTGCCTATTTAATTTAGGATGCAGATTTACACTGATTTAATTTCTTCTGCGTTAATCAGTGTTAATCCCTGTCAATAATTAATTTTAGTTGAGTATTATGATTTCACAAGATTAGCACAAGAACTTGCGATTAATAAGGTTAAAGTAGTTGATAGTGCTTAATAGTGTACTGGAGCCATGTTAATATTATTCTTTTTCATCAATCAACTCGCGAATGGCAAGCAGATTCAGCCTCGATTGTGGCTTCATCATCCTCGTAAGTGGGTCCACGAATAGAATATTCTCTTTAACCAAATATCTCTTAGAGACTTCATCCACTTTGTTCATATCCATCTCAGCTTTGCTTACAAACGTTTTCAAAGCATCAACCAATTTCCCATAGTGCACATCACAACGCCTGCCGCCTACTGTTATCTCATCACCCAGCTCCTTAACGAGCTTTAATCGGGTCTCAATCTCGCCGGATCGGAATATAAACATCTCCTTTGCTTTTTCTTCCCTCCTTTTACTGTTCACGAGTTCAACCGGACATACTGGCTTCCCACCGCAGTAATTCAGTGCAACTTCCTTTTCCCTATCACTAAGCCCATACGTATCTAAAAAACTTAGAGCCGTTGAATTATCAAAATCATCTATCTTAATATCTCCTATCACCTGCAACTCATCTAATATCAACACCGGCACCGATTTCTTCGATATTTCCATCATAAAGGTCTCAATATACCTGAACACATCTCTACTCCTATCTTTTCGCTCAAACATCTTCTCAAACAGATTTAGCGGTATCGGTATGCCACCAATAATCTTTAAATCTTTTAAAATCGCTTTTGCATATTCTTTCGTGTTCTCTATCTTGCGCTCTTCATCTATCTCAAACAGCACGTCAAGGAACTCTTCATAACTTTTGATGAATCTCCCACGTAGATTGATGTAAAAAACCGCATATTCCGCTGGTAACTGCGGGATTATTTGGTTGATTAACTCGGTCTTTCCGCTGTTTATCGGTCCGTAGATAAAAGTAATCAATGTTGGTTTTGCATCCAGTACGTTTCTTATCTCCTTTATTTCATTTTCTCTATTGTGAAATTCTATGCTTCTCATAATTTATCACGCCTACTGGCTTATCTTTCTGATACTGTGCAATACATTACCAATTGTTAAAACCTTTATAGGGGGGAAATTCCCCGAGTAGGAACTTTTGATTAGTTACTTCCTTTTAGTCCGTTTCAATAATCAAGCGGGAACAAACAGCGCAATATTTTCCATGCTCACAGGACTCATTCCTCGCCATTTCGACAATTGTTTGCCATTCAGTATGTTCACGATAGCAGACATCAATAAAATGATGGGGAAAGAATCTTGCATAATAAAAATCAAGCGAAATTTTTGTCACAAGTCAGTTCTGAAATCATTCGCTTAAACTTTTTCGCGTGCAAAAAAGTTTCACTTAATCGCGATGCCCACTGCACGTTTTATCAATAAGCCTATTTCATCAACCGCATCCACCATCGGCCCTTTCTTATCCGGCACTTCGATGATAACAGGGATCACACCACTTTTCTTCGCATTTATCTCCCTTATCTTCTCTTTGTTCCGAGCTACAGCGGCAATCCTTTCGCTTATAATTACAACAGCAACCTCATCTCGTACCATTTTATCTAACACACGAGTCACATCCTCATTGTCCGCAGAACATTCATGCACTTTCGTTACGCCCGCAAGCCGGAAACCACTTGCAGTTTCAGAGTTACCAATTACTGCAATCATTTTTCCGTAAACAGCGTTTTCATTATCTCTTCTCTTATACTGGCAGAGTATCGAGTCATACGCTGTTCAAAAGTATTATTCACCTCGATTTTACCTCCTTTTCCTTGCACTATGACCCCACCTGCTGACTTTATCCTTTCACTGGATAGCGATAAGTTTACAGGTACTGTCATATCCTGGCTTAGTTCAGTAGATATCTTCTTAAGTATGGTTTTGTCTATGTAAGAGACATCCTCATCGCTAATCAGCACTTCCAATTCATTGTCTTTACTACCACCAGCAATTAGACTTAATGAAGCGTCCTTTATCAAACCAGCCATGATTTCAGAATACGAAACACCCTTGAAACCTTCTTCTTTTACTGCATTTATCCTTTTCATTGCTTCCTCTAACGCCTTATTTGTCATCTCCGCCTCAGCATTCCATTTAAGCTTCCTTGCATTCAATCGCGCGGCTCTGACCCTCCGCTCTTTCTCCTCCTGACCTCTCGCTCTCTCAGCCAGAATAAAATCCTCTTCCCTATGTTCTATCTCTTCCTTCGCTTTACTGACCAGCTCACTTGCCTTCGCCTCAGCTTCGCCCACTATCCTATCGCGTTCAGCATTTGCTTCGTCTTTTATCCGCCCCTCTATCTCATTCACACCCAAGCGAATCACCCCAACCCCAATATCTTTTTTAACACAATGTTTGCCGTGTTCTCTATATTCGATTTCGCAATATATCTCAGCTTCTCCGCCTCGGCCTCCGCATTTTTCATTAGCTCCTTCTCTTCCTCTTCGCCTTCCTTCGCATACTTATCTGCAACCTCAAAGGTGACGTTCTTTTCATCCACACGCGCTGCCTCTCTTACCCCCTTTACTTCTTCCTCAGCAGCCTTCGTTATTTCTACAGCGTTCTCCTTAGCCGTTTCTATCTGCTTCTGACCTTCCCCTTCCCTTTCTCTTATATACCTCAGTGCTTCTACTGCCATTGTATATTCTTCTATTATTCTTCTATAATAGGATGACTTTATTATAGTTTCTTTTATTGAAATGTTTCAATTATATGTATCCTTTTTAGAAGATTACTAAAAAAGATAGGTTAATTAT
>CAZOEM010000039.1:0-12837 GCA_964578735.1 uncultured Halobacteria archaeon
TATTTCCTTTTCCCTATTGTGAAATTCTATGTCACTCATATCCCACCTACCTACCTACCTACCTACCTACCTACCTACCTACCGGCTTCTCGTTTTGATACTGCGCAATACCGTGCCAATTGTTAAAGGGTAATCATTCTTTATAATGGTTACGTACTATAAATAGCGATCAAACTTTCTTGTCCAAACACAACTTGGCAATGTAAAGCTTGTCATTAAGATATTCCTCTATTTTTAGCACCCTTTTTATCAGCCTCTCTCTCGTATGAAGTGTATCCGCATAATTGCCGCTAATAATCCGTTCTCTTATACGTTCCATCATGAATGACTTCCAGGCGACTCCATCACGACACAAATACTTCCCAACAAACCTCATCAAATCAAAATCTTCGAGTTCTACCCCTTTTGGAATATCTACGCTTCCGTTGGCATAACAAAAGTATAAGTTGTTTATATTTGCAGTATATACTCTTTTAGGGTATTTGTATAGCTAACTAAAAAAACCACGAGATTTCACAAGATTAACACAACACTTTTTCTTTTTTTACAAAAAGAAAACCTGTGCTAAAAGAAAAACAAGTTTATTTGGACCAATAAGGAAAGGAAAAGTCAATTGGGTACTAAAACTGGATTGCCAACAATATTATCTCGTGAAAATCCGTGTAATCGGGTGGTTATTAAAATGGATTTACCAAATTACGGTAATATTGATAGAACAACGTCTCAGCCATTTTTGTTTGCGCCGGATACCGCAATCGAAACTCACGCATTATCGCTGCTCTATCGGTTTTCATTAGCCCGATCATCAAAATCTCATGTACTTTTTCTTTTATCTCTTCATTCTCACTTCTCCATTTCGGCACCTCGATAGTAATGCAGAAATCGCGCACGGCGAATTTACGCCTCAAAATGGGTGCTATAGACCCTATGAGTACCCCGTAACCAAAATCAACGAAATTGGGGACCCCTATCTTGTTCACGCGCTCAGAATCGGTCAGCTTAGCATATGAGTGCTCACCATAAGCGTGCAGCTCGAAATAATATGTGGGTTTGTAGTCATGGATGAGTTGAAGCAAGTCCATACCCGCGCTGCTCCGGTAGTATTCCTCTGTTAGAACACCGATATATTCGCCGTTTTCGATCAGGCAGGGTATGATAGTCGCTTCTCCGGCGTTTAGATGCGCCTTTGCCAACCGCTCAAGAATAGGTGCGGTATAATTCCCTTCGTCTCCATGCAGACCACCGACAAAGAGTCTTTTCGGGCCTGCTTCCGATGCTACAAGTCGGTACAACTTCATGCCGCTATCTCCATGTACTTTTTTTTAATTGTATATAAAGTACAAGTTCTAACTATTTAGGACGCGGATTTACGCAGATTTACGCAGAAAGCTATTTCCTCAAAAATTTCGTATATTTAAAATCCTGATTATCTGCGTTCATCTGCGTCCGATTATCAAAAATTATTCTTTCTTGAAAAGGATTTGTTAGAGTAAATCCAGATGTTTCGTAACTTTATCTATCTCGTCAGCACTTGCGGGTCCTATCCCTAATGCAGTTACCGTTCCCGGCGGGATTTCCGTTAGCCCTGCATCTTCTACGATCGCACAGGGCAAGCTAAGCTTCTCTACTTCGTACTTTAGGTTGTACAGCTCGTCAAGAGTGTTCACTTTCAGCACAACCTTCTTCTGCCCTTGCTCTTTCCATTTCTTCCTCTCGTGCACCGCAGCACGATCATAGCTGATTATAGATGCATGAGCGGCTTGTACGGCTGTTTTGCCCTTCGACAGTTTCACATCTGCTCGGATGACTAAACATTGTTTATATTCCGTTTCTGTTCTGCTAAATATCTTACGCATTTTGCTCCACTATTAACTGTATATGATGTATAACTTCCACCTATAAATTTAATTTCGGACGCAGATTTACACAGATTTACACGGATTTAATTTCTTCTGCGTTAATCTGCGTTAATTTGTGTCAATAATTTATTTTCTTGTTTGTTCAATCATTTACGGACATCTTCAAAAACAGAACTTCCTGCTGCAAGACGCTCTGCTTTCTGATAATAATCCAATGCTTGCTCTTTATCGCCTTTCTGAGTGAAAACATTTCCAATGTTCATTAAAGTTTGTGCTGTTTCTATTCTCATACCTACATCCTTGAAATTTCTCAACGCCTTCTCGTAATATCCCAATGCTTTTTCATATTCTCCTTTGTCTAAGTTGACATTACCTATGTTTACAAACTCACTTGCAATTCCTTCTTTTTTACCCAACTCCTCATCCAGTTCCAGTGCCTTCTCATAATATTCCAGTGCTTTATCAAGTTCTCCTTTGATTCGGTAGACATTACCCATATTTCCAAGGCGTATTGCCATTCCTTCTTTCATTCCCAATTTTTCATTTAATTTTAATGCCTTCCCATAATATGCCAGAGCATTGTCAAGTTCTCCTTTGATTTCGTAGACATTGCCTATATTTCCAAGTTGATTGGCAATTCCTTCTTTACGTCCCAATTCTTCATTTAATTCCAATGCATTCCCTTGATATTCCAGAGCATTGTCAAGTTCTCCTTTGATTCTGTAGACGTTACCCATATTTCCAAGGCATATTGCCATTCCTTCTTTCCTTCCCAATTCTTCATTTAATTTTAATGCCTTCCCATAATATTCCAGAGCATTGTCAAGTTCTCCTTTGACTCCATAGACATTACCTATATTTCCAAGGCATATTGCTATTCCTTTTTTACTTCCCAATTCTTCATCTAATTTCAATGCCTTTCCGTAATATTCCAGGGCATTGTCAAGTTCTCCTTTGATTCTGTAGACGATGCCTATATTTCCAAGTTGATTTGCCATTCCTTCTTTCCTTCCCAATTCTTCATTTAATTCCAATGCCTTCTCGTAATATTTCAAAGCTTTATCAATCTCCCCCAAATGATAGAATATCCTACCCAACTCAGTCAAAATGTTAGCTTTTTCTTCCTTATCCCTGACCTTTTCAAGAAGATATTCATTTATCCGCTTCCTTCTCTGCAAGTCCTCCTTGTCTTGATAAGAGAAAGGGGTGGCTAATGTTTCAACAGCCTCAAAAGCCACCCCTCTTTCCGCTTCTTCTAATTCGTAATAATTCCCCCTATACCGCCAGAAATCTGGTGCTTTTCTTATCACACTCTCAGAAAAAGCCCGATTGTAAAACATTATATTAGGTGTCTTCACCTCATAAAACAACTCCCTGAAATTATTCAACGTGTTAAGTAAATCTTCTGTCGGCTCTTCTGGCATCATCCAAATTAAAATTTCCGAACCACCGAAATTCGACTCCTTTAAATTGCGAATGATTTGCTCACCTTTTTCTACAGATATAACCTCTGATAAAAATCGCCCTCGCAAGGTCTGAATAATTCTATCTCGATAAGCAGGCGAATTAATCACACATAGTATTAAGTTACCCTTACCTTTTGAAATTTCAAGCTCTGCTATTATCGTATCTATCTCCTCAACATCATCCATCAAGCTTTCTTCCATTTCTCTACCAGCGGCATCAGTAACGGATTTATATCGCACCATCTTCCCTCTTCGTCTTCATATTCAACTGCGGTCAAACTGAAAAGCAAATCTCGACTTGTGGAATCGTTTGTATCTTCATCACGGGCTTCTTTTTTGTCATAAATCTCTAAAAGCCGCTTTTTATGCGCTTCCGTGAGTGTTCGATCATACGTTCTCCTCAATTTCTCCAGTGCTTTTTCGACTTCTTCTTTTGTTATTTTCTCATTCTCATTCCGGTATGCTTTTATTGCCGCATCCCGCATAATCGAAATGAACTCAGAAGTCTTGCCCGTGGATACAATGGCGTCCTCTAACGCATTTTCTTCTATCAAATCCAAATCCATCCTCTTCTCTACTAGCTCCTTATAGAAGTTGAGGTTATTCTCATTTACTCGCTTTCCGTCTTTGCTCTTTACTGGTAGTTGCGGCAGGATAATATCGTCATCAAAAGCAGGTCGAACATTCTCGTAATACGGATTGAAAGTTAGTGGTATGGGAAATGTATAAATGACAAAGCATTTTGGCTGAATAAGCAAGCCATAATTTTTATAGAAGAAGTCTTCTGCCTGTTCTATGCGAGTAAGCTTATCGAGGTCATCCGCAATAACCACGATTCTTTTTCTTGTTTTGGTTTCCACTTCCATAGTAAGCCAGTTGAGTTTTTGTATCAGGTCGCTTATCTTCGTCTCAAGCTCTTTTCTGATATACTCTCGTGTTTTTGCTTCTCGTCCCAATTTGAGAAGGATAAAATTAGAGAATGATATACCCATTTCGTGATATTTCGTGACATCGTGCTCCGAAACCTTTGTGATGTGCATCATAAAATCCAGGAAATCGTCTTTAATATCCGCCTCCAGTTTGATTTCTTTCTCTGCAATGCCGTAGATTTTCAACGCCATAGAACCGAAGAAATCACGGAAATCAAAATCGCTTACATCTAATTCGCGGATTGAATAGCTAACCAGAAGGAACCTATTCCGGTCAATCAAGCGGGATAACCTATTCAGTTCCGTGCTCTTACCGCATCCACGGAAGCCGAGGAAAAGGTATTTCTTTGCACTATCTGCGTTTTCTATCCTGTCTTTCAGTTCTTCTATCGGTGATGGTGCGTTCTTCGGTCTCTCGACATAGAAATCCTTGAACTCCTCTTCCGTCTTGAGCGGCTCGACTACGAAATTGTTGTATGCTTCAATCAGATTGGTCGCTTTTGGCATTTTCATTCGCTCCTAATAACCTTATCCTTTTAGTGATCTCGTCAAAAACAGAACTTCCTGTTGCAAGACTCTTTGCTTCATAATAATAATCTAAAGCTCTTTCGTTCTCTCCTTTCAGAACAAAAACATCGCCGAAGGTCATCAAAGTTAGGGCTGTTTTTATTCTGTATCCCATCTCTTTGGAAATTTTCAATGCATTCTCAAGATATTCTAAAGCCTTTTCAAGTTCCCCTTTGATGGCATAGACAGTGCCTATGTTTCTAAAAACAACAGCAATTCCTTCTTTTCTTCCTAACTTCTCATACAGTTTCAGCGCATTCTTAAAATGTTCTAAAGCCTCCTTAAACTCTCCTTTGGTTCCGTAGACATTGCCTATGCCCACATAATTCGCTGCCATTACTTCTTTTTCTTCCAACACCTCAGCCATTTCCAATGCCTTCATGTGATATCTCAGAGCCTTTTCAAGTTCCCCTTTGATTCTATAGCTATAGCCTGTGTTTGTATAGTTTGCTGCCATTCCTTTTTTTCTTTCCAGCTCCTCATTCAGTTCCAATGCCTTTCCACAATATTCCAAAGCCTTGTCAAGTTCTCCTTGGATTTCATAGATAATGCCTATGTTTCCTATTGCAATTGATTCCCATTCTTTATCCTTATCTTTTGTTCTTTCGAGCAGATGACTCCATGCGTAAAGTGCTTGTTCCAATTCCCCCCATGTATAAGCTTGACTTCCGATAGAATTAATAACCTCATAATTCTCTGTTCGTTTTATTAACTCCTTGAAAATATCGGGTTCATTTATAACTTCAAGAAGCATGAAAAAAGAATCGAACTCTGATTTTACCTTTTCTATCGCCCCACAATATATCTCCTTCTTATTTTTGAGTGCTATTGGTTGCATATGCCTCAAATACTCTCTAAAAAGCAGATGATATATCTGGTAAAATTCTTCTTCTTCCAATTTCACAAGAATTCCTCTTTCTTCAATATCCGTTAAAGGAGTGTCCACTTCTTTACCACAAAAAGCCTCTATCAATTTCAATGTCAAAGTCGTAGGTGCGATTGCCAATTTCTTTATTACCTCTTGAGAATCTTGGTTCAACGTCTCTAAAACTTCCTTGTGTATCTTGCCGAGGTTAAATTTCATGTCATCATAGCTTAAAGTATTCAGGAACGTGAACATCTCCTCTTCCGTGTTTTTATTATCGCAGATATAAGCAAGCGACCTCGCAACATAGGGATAGCCCTTTGAATGCCGGACTATCCCGTTCACTATTGCATCGGAAAAGTTCGGACCGCCTTTTCTCACTATCTTCTCTATACTCTCATCGCTTAATTCCTTCAACTCAACTACGTCATAAGAGCCTGCTCTCAGCTTAACATCACGCATGTAAGGCGTGGCAATCTCAAGAACGAATTTTAATTTGTTATTCCTGCCAGTGCCAGCGGGAATAGTTTTTATCTCCTCTTCCTTTAATTCATGTGCATTCTCTACAAAAATTATTAGCTTCTCTTTCGATTTCTCCATGTATTCCAAAACAGAAGGTTCTCGGGGCTTCCAACTCTCTCCAACGCCAGCACCAAAGCCAGATATTTTAACTGAACGTGAAGCGCCTGTTGATATTTTATCAGGCATGAATATCTTGTTCATATCATCGTAGAAAAGTGCGCCATCCACATGATAGCACTTTCTCTTCTTCAAGAAGAACCCTACTTTTTCCTCTTTCATTGCATTCTCAACGACAAGCGTCAAGTTTGTCTTTCCGATGCCCCTGTCACCAGTTATGACGACAATCCCATTGTTCTCGATTTTTTCTTTTAGCTCGTTAATTTCTTCTCCTCTTCCTACAAAACGGTCGCCATATTGTGGGTCTGAAATTTTATTCATTGATTATAAATATTTAAATCTTTAAAGAACAAATTATCAAAAGGAAATAAAGTAATCTTGATGGAATAGCGGAAATGATCACAATAGATAGCGCGCTTGAAATGGTGGAGAAGGAGATAGAAAACGATAATCTCAGGAAACATATGCTTGCAGTATCGACAATAATGGGCGCGATTGCAGATAAGAAGTCAGAAGAGGAGAAAGAGAAATGGGTATTGGTCGGCTTATTACACGATTTGGATTACGAACAGACAAAAGATAATTCAGAGATGCACGGACTTATAGCAGCGGAGATGCTAAAAGACGAATTGCCCGAAGAATGCTTGCAAGCGATAAAAGCGCATAATACGATGACTGGTATCGAACCGGATAGCGAGCTGGCGAAGGCTTTGATTGCTGCTGATGCCCTTTCCGGCTTGATCGTGCCGACAGCGTTGATGATGCCCACGCGAAAATTGACAGAAGTAACGGCAAAAACATTAAAGAGGAAATTCAATGACAAGTCCTTTGCACGAACAGTCAGCAGGGCGAATATAATGGTATGCGAAGAACTAGGCATCGAGCGAAGGGAATTCTTTACGCTCGCTTTGGACGCTCTCCAACCGATAAGTAATGATCTGGGCATTTAAACTGTTTCCGAACTGACCACAAGTATTCCACAAGCTTTTCCTGAAGAAGATTGTCATGGAGAAAATCGCAGCCAAAAGGTAAGCCCTCTTTACCCTCCTCCTATTTTTAAAATGCATATGAAATCTACGTTATACATTACTTACTGCAGCATGTCCGTGGACATTACAATTATATGTGGTTTTTATTATGATGAAAAATATATAAAAAGCTACAATCTTTATAAATCCTTTCTCTTCTTATATTAGACAAAGAAGACGATGCTAAAAAAGACGTTATTTAGGTGAAGGTATAGTAAAAGATCGGATTACGGGTTAAAAAGGCAGGAAAAGAATGAAACAGCAAGAAAGTATTTCTTATGAAGAAGCGGGAGTTGATACAGCAAAAGCGGAAGTTGCATTACAACGACTACTCTCGCATGTAACACGCAGCTTTACATTTAGAAAGGATTTTGTGGGTTCGGTAAAACTGGATATGGGTTATTATGCGAATGTAATTGATCTTGGGCAAGGAATCGGTTTAGCGGTATCCACAGATGGCGTGGGCACAAAAATTCTCATCGCTCAAATGATGGATAAATATGATACTATAGGAATAGACTGTATTGCCATGAATGTTAATGATGTTATCTGTGTGGGTGCAGAACCCATTTCAATGCTTGATTATATCGCTGTTTGTGACCCGGAGCCACATTTGATGGACGAAATAGGTAAAGGACTTGTCAAAGGTGCGGAAATCGCCAACATAACCATTCCCGGCGGTGAACTAGCAGTCGTAAAAGATATGATTAAAGGTGTGCGAAAGAATTATGAATTTGACTTAGTAGGCACAGCGATAGGCAGAATCTCTCTTGATAATGTAATTGTAGGTGAAAATATTAAGGAGAATGATGTGATCATAGGACTAAGTAGTAGTGGAATCCATAGTAATGGCTTGAGCTTAGCTCGCCGTATATTTTTAAAAACCGGTGCAATTAGTGATTATTTCGACGAGTTAGAGAAAACTATCGGAGAGGAATTGTTGGAGCCAACGCACATCTATGTTCCGGAGATTATGGAACTGATAAATTCTAATTTAGATATAAATGCTTTACTACACATAACAAGCGATGGGCTTTTGAATCTAAACCGGGTTAAATCGGATGTAGGATTTGTAATAGATCATCTACCGGAACCGCCGCCTATTTTTTCACTACTACAGAAACGTGGCAATGTCATAGATGAAGAGATGTATAGAGTATATAATATGGGTATAGGATTTTGCGTTATATTGCCTGAGCAAGAAGCCGAAGCAGCTATTGAAATTGCAATGCGGCATAATGTGGATGCTTTTAGAATTGGCTATGTGGTAAAAAAACATCCGAAGAAGGTTAATCTGAAACAAAAGAGGTTATGTGGACACAAAAGTCAATTCTATAAATATTAGTGGGGTTTTCTTGGAGAATAAAACCGCTGCGATAAAGCAGTTACAACAACTGATATATAATATTGGGACCATTAACGCGAATATGAAACTGTAACTTTAACCTTATTTCGTAATAGGTTCTTCAGGTAGTACATATTCCAATTTTTCTATAAGTTTTTTTGATTTTTTAGGTATTTCTGCGAATTGTGTTTTCTCCCTGATCTTCAATAACTGTACCCTTTCTACAGTAACACTGGATTATCGTATTGTACAAAAAATGTGGTGATCGGAACGTTCTCCGGCCCCCATTTCCAGTGTTCACATGTCAAGTGTTAATAACGTAACCTTTTTGACGGGGTGCGCTCTGACTTCTTGATATGTGCTTTGAAAATGCATTCAAGAAATTGAGAAGATACAAAATATACAACTTTTGGTAACTACCAGAATCATTACAAGTCGATACCCCGTAATGGTGGATGGAGTGAACGGAATTATGCAATATTTATGGGTTGTGTGAAGTTTACTATTATCCACTATTTTTTATTCGCTCTATCGTCACGTATGGAAGCATTTTTTGGACATTATCATATCAAAATTCAATACAGCAGCCACATTCTTACGATTATTGGTAATAGTAAGACGCCCATGCAATTGCTTCGTCGTATGCCAAAATGGATAGGAACAAGACCTATGCATGTGGCTACGAGAAGCGTAACCAATCCTAACGCGCCAGTAAAGAGGAAGACAAGCGCAAGAAGGAAGAAGATGATACCTATTAGCATCTTCCTATAGGGTAGTTTCGTAAATAGTAGCGCGAATTGCTTTCCCAGGTATTTTGTAATGAAGAACGAGAATGCGGCTGCGATTAACGCTGCTATTAGCAGATATATCAATGATAAAGGTGGTATTACCATTTCCCAGGCTTGAACTTGCAGTAGGCGGCTTATGGCAATCGTTGCTCCGCTCCTCGCGCGGAAAATTAGATATAGCGTCGCCAGGCAGAAAATAACATTCGCCGTATTGACACCGCTTAATGTCGTTATCACCTGCTCGGGCTCCCTATTCCTTCTTACAAGCATTGCCATCACTGTTGCGTGTGCAGATGTGATACCGGGCAGGAAGCTAACAAAAGAGCCAAGAGCCGAACCGGATATAATTGATTTCACTGTTTCTCCTTTCTCTATCTCGGGCTCCTCTATCATTTGCTCTGGTATCTCGGGCGTATGAAACAGCGAATATAAAATAGTTGAGAGTCCGAATAAGCCAGTTAGCGCAGGAAAAAGCAGTGATGAGTGGTATGAGCATGTTACGGGCATATTCAATATCAGATAGCCGAAGAGTCCCGATAGGATAAAGACAAAGGAAGAAAGGAGGATAGCTTCGTATGTCTCCATCTGCTCACTGAAGCTCTCGGTGAGAATGAGCAAGGTGGAAATCCCTATTAGGATGTAAAGCATATAGCTTTGAATATTATCGTAGAATTGCAATTCGATGAAGACAAAATAGAACGGGATAAGAGTAAGAAAGGCGAAAATAACCGCACCAAAGCTGCCTATGGCGGAAAGAACAGTCGATTCATATGCTCTTCCCTCCAGCAGTAAACGGTGCGCAGGCAGTAAACAAAGTGCCGTGTCACCTTCGGGCGCACCAATGAATGCAGCGGGAATAAAGCTCAAAAAGGTGTGCGCTACGGAAGCTGCTAGTATGACCGAAACAACAAGTATGGTCACAGAAATGCCAGAAGCATCTAAGAACTGCAGCTTGGCTAATAGCATAGGCGCGATGGCGAGTAGGATAAAGGCGACATTATTAGGATGGAAGCCCGGCACAAGTCCTGTTATCGTGCCTAGCAGTACCCCGAGCATTGAAAATGCAATGAGCAATAGTAGCGGCAAGAATGGGTCTATCATCTTCTTTTAATCTCTATAAGGTATGTTAGTTTATTACTGTGTGTGTTGAAATCTATTATATTCCAATCTCGCTATTATCTCTGCAATTTTAATTAATAAGATGGTGGTGATCAAGGAAAAAGGGAAGTAAAAGCAGTGAATCTTCAAATGGGTGTTAGTGTCTTAGTTAGATAAGAAATGCACAATTATCGAAAAGCATTTATGCACCCCCGCCCTACCCATCGGCATGACAATCGGAGGTGACAAAAGAAAAATGAAAAAACAAATCGTAGCAATTTTAGCTATCGTTGCGGTTATAACCGCTCTTATTACAGTAAGCGCAGTTAGTAACGACGAGGGATATAATGTAAGTCCATGCGATGCAATTGACATTTCAATAGAAAATACAGTCGTTATTGATTTCTTGAATGCAACAAACATGACAAATGTTCAAGTCTATAATTTCAAAGGTTACAAAGGAGAAAACACATGGATGGTCCAATGGTTCTCTTCAAACAGGTTGCTGGATGTATATGTCAATGTGGCAACAGGGGATATAGTAGGAATAGAAGAGAAAACAGATCATTCTATCTTTAACGTACATGTTTACCCCGAAGGCAAACCGATAGATACTGTTAGCTCGTGGCAGTGCTGTTTTGAATGTTGCAATGGTACAGAATACATTTATGAAGGGAATGTAGACTACTACATAGAGGTTATAGCATCTAGTAATAGCTGGAAACTTGAAGTAGAGGATTATTATTAATCCTCTTATTTTTTTTGCACTACATTTACAAGAGGAAAGGAGATAAAGAAAGTGCAAAAAATGCTTTCTTGTTTTCGTTAAATTCACTAAACATTTTTTAACTCTGATTTATCTAAGAGTATATTTTTTAATTGCAATTTCTACACCGTAAATGTTGAAAGAAACGTCAACTGTTCACCATCCACTACGTTCTTAACGTATCCGCTCCATAGCCCCCCTTCTCTAATTCCGTAACGCCAAAAGTCCACTCAGAGTTGTTACGTATCCAATATCTGTTATCGCTTTCGTTATCGCCTAGGACAGGGGTTCTATCTACCTCTTCACCTTTTGCATTTCTTAGGATTATCGCTTCTTCGCTATTGTCAAGCCACCGATAATGAGGGGTGTATGTACAATAGGCTCCAGGGTAAAGGGTAGTTCCTTCGGCTATCCAGTCAATTGCTGTTGTGCCGTGGATAGACTCAAAAGTCCAGTTCCCTATGTCCACGCTTTTGTTTGATGGGTTGTGAAAGGTGACCCATTCATTGCCTTCATCGCTTCCCGCGGGATTCTGGTCGAAGGCGTATATTATTACATGTGAGGTGGCGGTTAAGGTGGTTGAGGTTGCTAATGCTATGCCTGTGAAGAGAAGTATCAAGGCGATTGCTAATAATATTCTCTGGTTTTTGGTCATTGTTATTGAAACATGTAGTTGGTTTGTTTTATTCATCCCGATTTATCCAAGATCAATATAAAAATGTTTCAAAGTACAACTTTAGAAAAATGGAGAAAATTAAGATATATTGAGACGAATAGGATTTTACTCCCGGAGAGCGCTTCAACTGTTGGTTGGCGATAGCCTCCAAAAGTGCGTTTTAATGTCAAGGCTATCGCCAAGATAAGTCCTTCACTATAATGCTTCTATCTTCTAAAAACTGTTCAATTCTAAAAATAGCTGCATAGAACAAGATTTCATAAAACCGGGGGATTTCGAGATACACATACCGAGAAAAATCGAAAGTTTTAAATACTCCTATTTGCATACATTAAAAGTGAAAAGGGGGGAAAAAGGTGAGGGTTGCAAAAGCGGTCTACAAAAACAAGGATTGAAACACAAAAATCACAATCATCGTATTTTCGGTCTTTCCACATTGTTGCAAAAGCGGTCTACAAAAACAAGGATTGAAACCTTTTCTTTCATAAAACATCACCTCCTATTTTTTTTATGTTGCAAAAGCGGTCTACAAAAACAAGGATTGAAACATTCGACGGCAAAACTTCTTCGTCGGTCAACGGACGGTTGCAAAAGCGGTCTACAAAAACAAGGATTGAAACTCTTATGTCACTGTCAACCTGTTTCTCACAAGACACATCAGTTGCAAAAGCGGTCTACAAAAACAAGGATTGAAACATTACTACGGTCGTTGTGGTGTTTGCCGTGTCGGAAGTTGCAAAAGCGGTCTACAAAAACAAGGATTGAAACACTTATCACAAGGCAATATTGCCTTGTATTTCCCTATATGGTT
>CAZOEM010000040.1:0-12739 GCA_964578735.1 uncultured Halobacteria archaeon
ACCGTGGACTTCAAAAACACCGGGTCGTTACGAGAAGTCTCTGCTAAGTTCGGCATACCCATACTTTTATTTAAGGATATTGATTAATTTCATTTACCCGTCTCTTAATCAACATCCCGCCACTCTCTAATTCGCTCCACGCCTCGTGTACTCGCCGCTCGTTTTCCGCATTCACGAGAGCGACAAAAGAAGGTCCTGTCCCTGATAAGCTCACACCTTCAACTCCACATTCCAGAGCCTTTAGCATCGGTTCAGGATCAAAATTCAGCGCGGAACAATACAAAAAACCATTTAACGTCATTGCATCCTCAAATTTATCCGCCAACGCCAATTCATACGCGATGTTTACCCATGGTGCGATTAATCTTGACCGTTTCACATCGGTATCAGCCGTAAACGCTTGCCTTCTTGGAACGAGAATAAGAACTTCTGATTGCTTCTCCACCCGCTTTACCAACTCCATCTTTTTGTTGTCTGTTATTACTATCCCGCCAAGCAAAGAAGCGCAAGCATCGTCAAAGGCACCTGTTATAGACACGCCAACATCAAGAGCGGCTTTTACGCCTATCCGGATAGCATCCAGCGCACCTATTTCCGCTTTCGCTTCTTCACCAAGAGCATCAAGGGTAGCAAGAACAGCGGCATTTGCTGCTGCACTGCTGCTCTTCAATCCACTGCCCATCGGCACTTCACTTCTCGTCTTCACATAACCACGTAGCGGCAAATCGAACTTCCTCAGTACTAACTCCAGGCAGCGCTCTATCAATCTTGTATCACCGGATTGCCCGGATTTCTCCTCTATTGCACCGGCGATGCCGCTAAAATCATCGCCAAGTTCTACTTCCGCATACGTCCATAGATCAATGCCAAAAGCAGACCCTTTGTAGGTTGCTATTGCATTTATTATAGTCCCCGCGCCACTTGCTTTTCCATAGCCCTTTGCGCCACTCATTCTTTCTTCCACCTTATTATCTAAAGGTTTCAGGAGAAAAAAAGCGTTAATTATTTATGCTTGTGATCTCATAAACTCCTTTTGTTGATAGTAAACATTGAAGAAAGAGGAGAGGAGCGCGAAATGGCAAAAAAAGTTGTTATTGTTGGTGGTGGTATTGCGGGGATTTACGTAATGAGGAGCTTACAAGCAAGAAAGGACGATGTGAAAGGTGGATTGGACATAACACTATTAAAGCGAGAGAAAAGCGGTTGGGTGTCCACTTGCGGACTGCCCTTTGCTTTGCGTGGTTGGTATGAGATAGAGCGGACAGAGATAAACAAGCCGCAGTTTTTCATTGACCAGGGCGTTGATTTCAGAACCGAGACGGAAGTAGCAAAGCTGAACTTGGATGATAGCAGTGTAGTCCTCAAAACAGGCGAGGTGCTAAAATACGATTATCTCGTTATTGCAACGGGCCGAAAGCCATCTATGCCTGCGTCCGTAATTGAAGCAGGGCTTGAGGGCGTTTATACATTCAATGACGAAGATGATGCGGGGAAGATAGAAGCGGCAATGAATGCGGAAGGCGTAAAAAGCGCTTTTGTTCGCGGTCGTGGGATATTAGGACTACAATCTGCGGTGGCTTTTGCTGCTAAAGGATTGAAGACAACAGTTCTTGGAGGACCTTCTTCTTTGCTACCTTCTGGTTTGGACCCTGATATGGGCGATATGGTGAAGGAATGGCTAGAGAAGCAGGGGATACGGTTTATACTCGAGCGGAAAGAGATAACCCGCTTAAATGGCGATGAGGGACGGGTGAAATCCGTGGTAATAGGTAATGGTGGGGCAGAGGAAGAGATTCCGGCTGACGTTGTTGTTATTGCAAAGGGTATGAACCCGAACACCGAACTGGCAATGGATTCGGGGATAGAAACAGGGGAAAGCGGTGGAATAGTCTCGGACAGTGTACTGCACGTTAAAAAAGGTAGGGGCTACATAAAAAACGTGTGTGCACTCGGCGATTGCATTGAAGTTATGGATGGCGTTACGCATCGTCCCCGATTGAGTCAACTGGCATCCACTACCGTAGTTCAGGCGAGGGTCGTTGCAGATAACATACTCAGTGATCTCACCGGGCAGCCAGCATTATATTCCTCTTACGAGCCTTGTTTGAGTCCAACCGCAGCGGATGTAGGCGGTTTGCTAGCAGGGTTTGTGGGTGTGACCTCGGAAGCTGCGGCAGGAGCTGGGATTAAAACTGTAAGTGGAAAGGCAACGAAACTGATAAAGGCGCGATACTTCCCCGGTGCAAAGCCGCTCACACTGAAATTGATATTTGATGCATACACGAAGAAATTAATAGGTGGACAATTGGTCGGTGAAGCCACCGTTGCAGAGCGAGTAAATGAGCTGGAAGTTGCTATACGTACCGGTATGACCGCAGAGGAGATAAGGAGTATGGAGAGATGCTATGACCCCTCGCTAGCTCTGCTGGTAGATGGTACAATAGATGCTGCAGAAGAGGCTATGGGTATTGCAACGGTATATTAATTAACCAAAACCTTCTTTTTTTTTTATTTCTTTGCTAAAGTAATGCTTTTAAAACATTTTGAAAGTTTTTAAAAGTTTAGAATCAAACATATATATGATAGGGGAGAAAGAGTCAAATGCCAACGATAGCGGAAAAGATACTGGATGGAGAGGCGGGGGAAATCGTAGAACGCGAAGTAGATTACATAATGGTGAATGATATAACGGGTGTGCCTGCGTTTGAAGTCCTCGATGAGCTTGCTTATGAGCTAAAAAAGGATAAGGCGGTGGTTGTACAGGACCATTATGTCCCAAACAAGGATGTGGACTCAGCAGAACAGGCGAAAGCATTGCGTAACTATGCACGAAAGTATAAAATCGCAAATTATTATGAGATAGGGAAAGGCGGGATATGCCATCAAGTAATGATAGAAGCGGGATATGTTGCGCCTGGGAGATTGATAATCGGTGCAGACTCGCATACGTGCTCTTATGGCGCCTTAGGTGCTTTTTCCACCGGCGTAGGCTCAACGGAGGCGGCATCGGCAATGGCTACCGGGAGATTATGGTTCAAGGTTCCGGAGACGCAGAAGTTTGTAATTACCGGTGTGCCGAAGAGATACGTGATGGGAAAGGATATAATTCTACATATAATAGGTGACATAGGCGTTTCCGGCTCGTTATACAAATCACAGGAGTTTTATGGCACTGCAATAGAAAGTCTGTGTCTTTCCGATAGAATAACAATATCGAACATGGCAATAGAGGCAGGAGCTAAAGCGGGGATTATACCACCTGATGAGAAGGTATTCGAGTTCCTGGATGGTCGGGTAAGGGGCGACTATAAGTCAGTTTATGCAGATGGTAAAGAAAGCGAATATGAAGTAGTGTTTGAATATGATGCGTCAGAGATAGTACCAACAGTTGCAAAACCGTTCTCACCCGCTAATACCGCACCTGCGAGCGAACTGGACGTTCCTATAGACCAGGCGTATCTCGGGTCTTGCACAAACGGTAGGATCGAGGATTTGCGTGTTGCCGCAGCGATATTAAGCGGTAAAAAGATCAGTCCCGATGTGCGGATGATTGTAGTGCCCGCGAGTGAGGCGGTGTTCGCGCAAGCGATAGAAGAGGGCTTAATCCAGATACTCCTTGCCGCTGATGCTTTCGTCTCGGGACCGACATGTGGCGCATGTTTAGGCGGCCACATGGGCGTTCTCGCCAAAGATGAGCGATGCATAAGCACAACAAATCGTAACTTTATCGGGCGGATGGGTCACAAGGATTCCGAGGTCTATTTGGCGAACCCCGCGGTAGTCGCAGCTTCCGCTATTAAAGGGCGGATAACGGACCCGAGGGAATTAGGGCTATAGCAAACCTAAAAAACCACGAGATTACACAAGATTAACACAGATTTACAGTAGTGTACTGGTTTTTTATTGTATATTTGTTAATTTGAGGTATAATTTTTCTGCCACGGAGTACATACATCGAGAGCACCGAGTTATTTTCCCTCTGTGTCCTCTGTGGTCTCTGTGGCTATCATTTTTGATTTTTTCTTGATTTTGATTCTACTGGGGTTCTCTAAATCAACATCTTAAATATGTAGGAGTTATAGTAATCATATAATAGAATAAAAATGAGAATATGGAAGTTTGGACCTGATGTAGATACAGACCAGATAATACCGGCGGAATATTTGACTACCGGCGATCCAAAGAAGCTCGCTGCGCATGCCTTCGCCAAGGTGCGACCGGAATTTGCAAAAGAAGCAAGAGGAGGGGATGTAATCATAGCGGCAGAGAATTTCGGCTGCGGCAGTTCAAGGGAGCATGCACCTCGTGCTTTAATCGGTGCAGGTATAAGTTGCGTGATAGCAAAGAGCTTTGCACGGATTTTCTTTAGAAATTCTATTAATATCGGGCTGCCTCTGATCGAGGCAGACGTCTTTGACCGGATAGAAGAAACGGATGAGATAGCGATAAATTTCGGTGACGGCGTGATAAGCGATATTACAAAGAAGGAGGAATATGAATTCAAACCACTACCGGAATTCATGCAGAAGCTATTGGATAGTGGGGGTTTGATAAGCTACATAAAGAAACAGTAAATAAATGATAGAAGCGGGAATAATTGGCGGCGCCGGGTACATAGGTCTTGAGTTAATACGGCTGCTCTTGATGCATCCAGGCGTAGAAATATCGGTGGTAACGTCCAGGCGATACAAAGGTAAGAAGGTAAGCAGCGTGAATCCACATCTGGCCCCGTTTATCGAGCTTGAATATGAAGATATAGATACAGAAGAGATAGCAAATAGAAGCGATATTGTTTTTGCTGCTGTTCCTCATGGCAGTGCGATGGACTATGTGCCGGAGTTAATAGCAAGTGGGGCCAAAGTAATAGACCTCAGCGCCGACTACCGATTGAAGAAGGCCGAGTACGAGCGGATATACAAGCGAGAACATAGAGATAAAGAAGAGCGAGAAGCTGTGTACGGACTGACGGAAAGGCATCCGGAAGTAAAGGATGCTGATTTGGTTGCGAACCCGGGCTGCTATCCCACGGGTGCTATACTTGCTGTTGCACCGCTGGTGAAAGAAGGACTGGTAAAACAAGTGGTATTTGATGCGAAATCAGGCGTATCCGGCGCCGGTGTCGAACCGTCCGAAACGTCTCATTACCCGAATCTCGCTGAGAATATCATCCCGTATCAAATAACGGAGCACCGGCATGTAGCAGAGATGAGAAAGGAGCTAAACGTGAAAGTGAGCTTCACACCGCATGTCATTCCTTCTATTAGGGGCATACTCACCACAGCACATGTATTCTTGAGTACAGAAGAGACAATGACGCATGAAGAAATCGAAAGGGTCTACAAACGGGCTTATACCGATAAGAAATTTATAAGGCTCCGGGATGGCATACCGTCTTTGAGCGCCGTAAGAGGCACTAACTTCTGCGATATTGGATTCGGAATAGATGCGAGAAATGCGAGGATCGTGGCGATTTCCGCAATAGACAACCTTGTTAAAGGCGGGTCCGGCCAGGCGATACAGAATATGAACGTGATGTTCGGCCTGGAGGAAGAAGCGGGGCTATGGTTCCCGGGGTTGGTTCCCTAGTAATAGCTTGAAATCTTGTGGATTTCGAGAAGGTAAGTATTCCCTATCACGTTGCATAGATTGCCTCGGCTGAATTTAATATAGCATTCCTGCGAAGATAATTACGGCTGGATTCGATGCCTCGACGGCTAATTATGTCCACTTCACGCCCAAAGAGCTCTTTGAGTTCGTCATGCATGTGTACGAGATCGAATAACGTATGTTTTGCATCCTCCTCGAAGGTGACGAGCACGTCTATATCGCTATCATCGCGAAACTTAATCCCCAGCACAGACCCAAATAGTGCGAATTCACGTATCTTCCATTTCTTACAGAATTCCGCGATCTTTTCTCGGGGCAGGTCAATCTGCGCTCTTATCTCTCTTCCACCTCCACGATATTTAAACTTCCATTGTATCTAAAGTATAACTTCTACCTATTTAATTTAGGACGCGGATTTACACGGATTTACACGGATTTAAAAATACTTTCGGTTCGAATGAAAAAAAGCGATAAAGGAGAAAAGCGAAGCAGATATGAAATAAGTCTTTTGACGATGCGAGAGTTTGTGATTTTTCTGCTCTGTCGAGTAGAGTTCATAGCCACCACCTCCCGGAAGCTGCTATGAGCTCCCTCACAGAACCGGACTTTAAGTTATAAAGAAAAAGAGGCTTTAAAGTTAACGTACAAAGAAAGCCCCGGGAGGGATTTGAACCCTCGACCTACTGATTACAAGTCAATCGCTCATCCAAGCTAAGCTACCGAGGCAGTGTTATTAATTTAATATATATCTATAACCTTTATAGTAACGAAATTCCACGAGTAGGAACTTTTGATTAGTTTCTTCCTTTTAGGCATGTCTTCATCAACCCGCCTTTAATTTGACCTTTATCGCAGTCACATCCCTGTTGAGCTTTTCTACTGCATCCCGGTATCCTACCCTTTGAACTTCGCCTTTTACTATGATCCTTGCTCGGGTTTGCATTTTAGTCCCTTATCACGTTCTATTTTTAGATTAGAGAAGTATGGTATATATAACTTTAAGTTTATCATTTCCATTTTTTCCCTGTTTAATATACCCCTCTCCCATCTAGAACTGTATCACTTTTCAAGAATTTTTAAGACACAGATTAACGCAGATTAACACAGATTTAAAGTAGTGTATTGATTTTTAGTATTTGTATAGCAAATGGGTATAGCTTATACACATATACCAAAAAGCTAATATATGCATACATATCAAAAAGCTTTTTATATATCATTGATAATAGGAAAGGGGATACAAAAAAATAAGTACGATAACCACACGGCGACCGCAGCTACAACTGCTGTGGCTGTTAGCCAGGCAGCGGTATTCGGGGCTATTGGTGTAATTGTCCTAATTGGACTGCTAATGGCAAAGGCGCTGTTGTTGTTAAGCGCGAGCGGAAGTGAGAAGGCGAAGCGATTCGGAAGAGTTGCTTCTGTGGCTATGGTCGAGATGTGGTGATGTGAGGTAGATAGGGGAGAATATAAAGAGTGTAGGGATATAGAAAAAAGTTAGGAGGTGAAAAATATGAAAAATATGAAAAGTATGAACAGAAGAGAGGGCAAGAAAATAGCGGTGATGACGGCGGTGATAATGGGCTTGATGATGTTTGCGTTTATGCCGCTTGCGTCTGCGGGCGTTACTTCTTTTACGGTGACGCCGAGTTCGGGTGTAGTAGGTGCTGTGGATTCATATAACGTGTTAGTTACTACAACGGGTGTTAATACGCTAAATATCTCTATACCAGCGGGTTTTATCGCGACTCGGCCTGCTACTGGCGGTGTAGAAATAGCGAGAGTGGACTTCTGGAATACCAGCACACGTGATTATTACGGGTACGGGACTGTTACGGCAAACAATACAAATCCATCAGGGAAGGTAGATGTGTATTGTAAAATGCGAGTGGGCGGCGAGGAGGTAGAATTCACTAGAACAGAGAACGTAAAGTATAATCCTGGTGATACATCTACGTTTCTTGTGGAGTACCCGGAGGGGGCACCACTCGGTACCGCAACGGTAACTATAACGTTACCAACAGAGGATGATAATGGGTGTATGAACATAACTATTGACTGTTCTAGTCTCGACTTTTTGGAAGATGTCCATATCGCCATCAATCAATTTGTAAGGAATCCCATGATTGCAGGCAATTATGACTTTATTGCTGATGGTGTGACTGACACGGTAAGTATTACTGCGCTAAGAGGATGCGGAGCAGTATTCCGGGGCGGGTACTGGTTCGTTGATAAAAATGGAGACCATACAACAGATATATACTTTAAGTATGGTATTCCTGGAGATAAACCAGTAGTTGGTGATATCAATGATGATGGAAGCGATGACGTAGCCATACTCAGAAACGACGGCTGGTGGTGGGTTTCTAATGCGGACCACTCGGGAACAGACTATAAGTTCAAGTACGGCATTTCGGGCGATATACCAGTAGTTGGTGACATCAATAATGATGGAAGCGAGGACGCAGCCATATTCAGGAACGGCTGGTGGTACGTGTCTAATGCGGCCCACTCGGGAACAGACTATAAGTTCAAGTACGGCATTGCTGGTGATAAACCCGTAGTTGGTGACATCAATAATGATGGAAGCGATGACGTGGCCATACTCAGAAACGACGGCTGGTGGTGGGTTTCTAATGCGGACCACACAGGAACAGACTATAAGTTCAAGTACGGCATTTCGGGCGATATACCAGTAGTTGGTGATATCCGAGGTGATGGAAGCGATGACGTAGTTATATTCAGGAACGGCTGGTGGTACGTGTCTAAGCCTGACCACTCGGGAACAGACTATACTTTCAAGTACGGCATTCCCGGAGATGACCCAGTAGCTGGTGATATCTGATAGAGTCAAAAATCGCGACAGATACGGCAGACGCGACTCTTTTGAGACACCGCGGCTGTCGTGAGTTTTTTTTTTAGAGCTGTACTGATATATACCTGACGACTATCCCCATTCATTCTTTCTCCATAACCATACTGAAAACTTTAGCCGTGGGAATGCTTTTAAATCCACATAAATCAGTCAAAGCAAGTTTCTCTTCCAGATCTATGATTAGATCGGTGTAATAGGGTAACCTCTTCTTGCACATTACGATGAGCGCCTTAGCTATTTTTCGAAGCGGAATCCTAGAATCATTTTGAGGACGGTTCTCTCGTTTCCATGCATCTAATCTTTCGTCAAAGGGAGTACAAAACAATTTTAAATAGCTATAGAGTAAAGGAAAGACTTTCTATGAAACATTAGCTATTCTATACTCTCTGTAAGATATGAGATGTATTTTGAGCCAACGAGTAGGTGGAAGGAAACAGTTAGTGTTCTATCCAACAGTGCAATCGATAGTCCTGCGTAAGGGGGTATCCCGAAAAAGGACAATAATGCAACCAGCCCACCTTCTACTAATCCAAACCCTGCCGGGGATACAGGAATCAGTGATAAAGCACTTATAGCAGGTAATAAACAAACCAAAAAGAGTGGCGATATTGTATAGTTGACGGATTGTGCAATCAAACTGACTCGGATGGCATGTGTTACCCATGCTAAAAACGTAAGCAAAATGGAAAGAGTTAGGAGCTGCAAAGGGTGCTTCACTACACTCATGCCCTCATCAAACTTCAATAGAAATGGATTTAATTTATCAAGCACGGTGAAATGGAATTTTATCTTTGCTTTCTCTATGACCCGAGTGGAGAAATAAATTACTTGTGTTCGTTTAAACCACAACAATAATGTCCCGATAAGGAAAAAGGAAATAAGTATAGAAAAGGATAAAAGCATGTACATCACAGTTTCAGCACTTAAAATCTCGTAGATGTACAGCAATAAAAATCCAACAACCGATAATGATAATATCGCTAATATGTCTATGTATCTGTCAATTGCAACCGATGCAAGGCCCTGCCTCATGTCCATATATCTCTTCACTAGATAAGGTCTGAAAAAGTCTCCAAGCCGAGAAGGAGTCACATCTGATAGAAGCGTTCCACCCACAAACGCTTGATATGCAGGTAATAGCGGTATCTTCACACCGATGTAAGACAAAATTCGTTTCCATCTCAGGGTCAAGATTAGAAAAGTAAATGAGTAGATAAAAACGCTTGAGATCAGAAAAAGGGGATTTGCAACAGAAATAGTTTCAACAACTGCCTGCACATCAAAGGTATATGCTAAGTAAAAGATGATTGCGAGACCAGGGATCAGTGGGATAACCCTTTTAAACATAGCTTTAGATAGCATAGAATATGGTAAGAACCCTCCATCTATATGATAATTTATATAATGATAACTTTATATTATTGTAAATACAAAGAGAGCATAAACAAATGAAATTGACAAATAGGCAGATATGTGCCATAGTAATAGTTCTATGCATCCTTGCGTTTATCTTTATTCTAGGGTTGTCACTCTCGGGCAAAATCGGATTATTAGGCGGAAAAGGGTTTACAAAGCTTTATTTCAATGCAAATACGGATCTCCCTGATTCCACGCTTTACCTGAAAAACGTGACAATGCCAATCCATGAAATCGAAGTGAACGATAGCTATTGGCTCAATTTTACCATTGCATCATTTGAGAAAAGGCCTATCACTTACAATTATGTAGTAGAATCAAATGTGCTTAATCTCACAAAACAAGTGACTATTTTGCCTGAGGAAAGTAGAACTATTTGCCTTACAGTTACACCGCGGGAGTCAGATAAATGGGAGCTGAATTCCACCACTTCAACTAATTGGGAGAATGTTATTGACCTGACAAAGGATTCGTGGTTAGCAGAGAAGAGGGATTTTGATATTCTGGTGAGGGAAGAGGGACTGCCGACCATAGTTGAGGAGAACTATCACCTGCCCATCTCAATGGATGTAAGCGGTTTTGGTAGAATACTCCATGCTAACATATCTATTGATGAGTTGAAGAGAAAGCCTTTCGAGAAGGAATATATCACCCAAGATAAAGCGGATTTTGGGATTACCCAGACGGCAAACATGATCGACCTTTCAGTCAATAATGATAAGCTGCATTTAAATTCAGAGAAAAAAAAACTACTATACACCTCGGATGAGCAACTGTTCAGCGTTCGCTTGATCAAGCCCATAGATATAGAGGAGCTTGAAATCTGCCCTGCGAGTTACATTGAGGAGGTACAAGAGATTCATTTCTGGTATCGAATAAAATAGATGAGTTGAAATAGGGAAAATGGACGATGATCTGCATAATGCAATCATACTGACATGCATGATAGGCATAGTCGTAACCTTGGTCTTTGTTGTATTTATGAGAGCAGAGATAATGAGTGAAGCAGGGTTTACAGAACTTTATTTCAATGAACACCGGGAATTGGCAGGCGAAATAGAAATAAATAAGTCTTACAATATCTCCTTTACAATAACCAATCACGAACTGGAAACGACAAGATATATTTACGAGATTGATTCTAAGATCGAGAAATTCAAGGAGAACATAACCTTGTTGCCTGGAGAAAGTGCTATTATTACGCTTTTTATCACCCCCATAAATAAAGGTTGGGAACTGTTTTCAAGTATAACCCAAGAATATGAAAGTAAGTTAGACCTTTTAAAGGATACGTTAATAGCAAGAGAAAACGAGTTTAGACTGATTATTGATAATATCTCGCATAGATATGTGCCAATTTCTCATCAGGTAGACCAATTTGGCTATATAGTCCATACCAATCTTTCAGTTGATGAGCTGAAAGAGAAGCCATTCAAGAAATATTACAGATATGAGGAAGTCGGCATAAACAGGACTATTTACAAATGCCAGAATATAACGGTTTTTGTTGAGAACAAAGAAATATATTTGAGTTCAAAGCAATCAGAAGCGATATATCTCTCAGAGATGAACCCTTTTATCGTAAAAGCGTATAGATATGATGAAGACAGGGATAAGGAATTGGAGATACATTTCTGGTATGAGGTGAAGTGAAAAGTCAAGGAGTAAATATATGGAATTGAGTCACGCACTTGTGTTGGGCGCACTTCAGGGGGTGTTTGAATGGCTGCCGATAAGCAGTGAGGGTCAGACCATGCTGGCTATGATTGGGTTTTTTCATCTCTCTCCCCAGAATGCTTTTTCTGTCGCGATTTTTTTACATATAGGTACCTGCTTAGCAGTATTGCTAAAATTTAGAAGCGAATTCATCGGCATCCTCAGGAACCTGGACTCTAAACTGTCACGAATACTTGTAGTTTCCACATGCTCAACTGCTATTACAGCAGTACCATTGTTCTTGTTCCTGAAAAAATCTTTCACTGGTGGCGATGCCGCAACACTCTTAATAGGGGTTTTGCTCATACTGACAGGCATACTGTTTAAAGTGTCGAAGCGAAACGGAGCAAAGGATATTGAGGACATAACATTCCGGGACATGGTAACCGTGGGGCTTGTCCAGGGGTTTGCCATCTTGCCCGGGGTATCCAGGTCAGGAACGACAATCTCTGTTTTACTCCTTAGCAACGTCAGGCAGGAGGTATCTCTATTCATATCATTTTTAATGAGTGTTCCGGTAGTCTTGGGTGCGGTGCTTCTCGATCTGCCCTCTATAACATCAACTTCAACTATCTCGGTGCAAGCGGCAGTAATCATGATTTTGACCTCAATGGTAATTGGGTATCTTACGATAGACCTGCTTTTAAGAGTAGCAAGAAAGGTGAACTTCTCGATGTTCTGCGTATTGCTCGGCGTGATAACAATTATTCTTGTAGTTATTTTTAGAGGGGCTTGAACCTCTCCGATTCTGGCACGTGTATACGCCGGTATGCACTCAGTGCAGTGAAAACAAGAATGAATGCAGAAAGGGCTAAAAGGATTGTCCCAAGTCGGATTCCCCACGGCGTATAGTTCAGGCATAATCCAACAAACACCACAATACAGATGCTGAGTCCAATACTGAGTGCAATGCGTTCAATAGCATTTATATCATCGTTTCTGGGGAAAAGTGCAGATACGAGCAAGTATCCGGGGAGAAACATGACGAACGGAAAGCCAACAACAACACGCAGGGCTGAGTCACTTAACGGCGGGACAGTAATGATTCCGACGGCTACCACAACGACTCCTATAATGACCAATAGGTCTGTCATCCCCGCAAACCCTTTTTCTAAAGCTTTTTCT
>CAZOEM010000041.1:0-12718 GCA_964578735.1 uncultured Halobacteria archaeon
AAAGGAAGTAACTAATCAAAAGTTCCTACTCGGGGAATTTCCCCACTATAAAGGTCCGAGGAAAACCTCATCCCGGTCTGCGAAGCGTTTTATGCCTTTACTGATGTTGTTTGCAGCATAGATTGCCATCGGGTCGCAAGTCGTGACGATGTACACATCATCTGCCAGCCCTTTTCGCAGTGGCATTGCAAATCCTCCACACACCACATCCCCCAGCACATCGTATATTACAACCTCGGGCTCCAGATCATTGAAAGCACCAAGGCGTGTGAGCATATCTGCCGCGGTTATTACTCCTCGCCCAGCACAACCCACTCCTGGTTCTGGCCCACCGGATTCAACACAATATACACCATTGAACCCTTCAAAGACGATTTCTTCTAACTTCATTTCGTCTGGACCTTTAGCACGAAAAACATCGAGCACGGTTGGTATCCTTCTACCGGCTAAATTTCGAGTAGAATCTGACTTTGGATCGCAACCCATCACCATTACGATCTTACCAGTCTCTGCCAGTGCGGCAGCGATGTTTGAAACAATTGTGGATTTGCCAATCCCCCCTTTACCATAGATACAAAACTTTCTCATATTATCCTGTCCCCTTTGTTCCAAAACCCATAACAGCGTTGAGTATTGTCTCGATCAAGCAGACTGCACCTTTGAAACCCGCATAAGGGGCATCATCATACACGCATACCTGGTCAAACACAGGATAGGTAAACCTTAGGAGAGGAATTCTCATCTCCGCAGCAATATTTTGCTCAAAACTGCTTCCAAAAAGAATAGTCGTGTTGGAATTCCTAACGTTCTGCTCAAATGTATAATCGTCATCCTCATTGCTGGCAAGCACTTCGATGTCGAAACCAAGTTCTCTATCCAGAAAGCCAGCCATAGCTTCCGCATGGAAATCGCCAATGACTGAAACCGGTGTCCCATAGAATTCGTGCAAATAAAGATATATTCTTTTGAATGGTTCTAAATCAAAATCAAGCTCTTTTTCTTTATTCTCTACTTGTAAATGTTCACAGATTGCATTGATAAAATCTGAGGTGCCTTCAAGTCCGTATGGATAGTCCACTTCGCAGTATGGCACTCCAAACTCCTTTTTCATCTGCTCTGCCAGTTCGGTTCCCTGCCCAATTACAACATTCAGTTCTGCCGCAGGGGCATTGACAAACTCCTCGAAGCTGCACTTTGATATGACACAATTCACTTTTATTCCCGCGTGGTTTAGCAATCTCGTGATCTCCTTTATGTCTGCGTCAACCTTGAAGTCATCAGGACAAAAGCCTATAAGATTAACGGATTTTTTTATGATGTTACATTCTTTCATCAACCGAGCTAAATGAACCAGTGCTTCTTCATATCCTTTCCGCATGTTAGCTTTGAATCCCGCAGCGTCCATCAAGACAACTTCTTTTTTGAGGTTTACAGAAACGGAGTTTATAACAGCTTCAGTATCATCTCCTATCATTGCAGAGGCATCGCCAGCCACAACGGTGATCAATGGTGAATCATATAATTTATCTGCCTGAATCAGAGCTTCTTTCAGTGCATTTTCTCCACCGAAAACCATCTCTCGTTCATGCATTACGGTGCATGCCTGTCGAATGTCAGGCAGGTTCGAGGTGCTCTTAAGCATCATAGCACCCCAATTACACCCAACCGGAACGTGAGTCAGCACTACTGCATCCGCTATTCCCGAACATGCGCGAAATGCGCCAAAGAATTTACCGCCGTCCATTTTAGCCGCTTCTCAACCCCCACATCGTAGACCACATCTCGTGTGATGCCCGACACATTTTGTCTGCAAGAATAGGGTAGTAAGTTTCATCGTGCTCGAACATAGAAATGATAGGTTTTCTAGGGTTACGCTGCCTCATCATCTCCTGCCTCAAATAAGCTGCAAACTCAACCAACCCGCTGAAACCAATACGACTGAATAAATAATTATCAATAGAAGTGTTTATCATGTGTATTCCTTCTTTCTCATAAAGTGAAGATATGCTGTGGTCGTCAAGGACATAATCTACCCGCTTCGCAATTTCTCTCATCTTTTTTAAACTCGGGTTAATCACAAACTCTAAATCCAGATCCCACTTCTCAAATAGTTCTTCAATAGTATTGGTCATATCTCCGATCGTTTTGTCTGAGACATTATGGCCCTTCAGCCACTGTGTATCTACACAGACATACTTCAACGGGATTTTAAGGTCCAAAACATAAGTCCGAACTAAATAAGGTGTAGAGAAGAATCCAAGCATAAAAAGAGCGAACTCGGAGTTTTTGAAGGCTTTACTATGCTCTTCAAGCTGTTGTAGAGCAATATTTTTATCTCTATGAATAACTTCATCCGCTTCCCCATCCAAATCGAATTTTGAACCCACGTCTCTGAGAAAAGTCTCGATGCTATCAATACCGGAATAAAAAAATTGCTTCCGGATATAATCAGTGCCAAACTCTTTTCTCATTTGTTCCGCCCAACGAGTTCCACGTCTGACTATGTTTAGCTGTGCAGCGGGTGCGCTTTTTACCTCGTCAACCGTGCACTTCGGAAAAGTCATGTTGATTGAGAGACCCATGTCATGGAATATTCGTGTCATCTCCTTATGTTCGGTTTTCCAACCGTAATTGAATCTGGTAAAGGCTTCGACATTTATTGTGTTCTCAGTAATATCCTGGGCTTCCATGAGCTGGTCTACGAGAGAGCACATCGCTTCTTCATGACCACAACCTCTGATTTCATATAGCGGGGGGGTGGTAGGGTCAGTCCAGGTCCGTGTGAAAGTATTCATCAGGACATCAAGCGACTCACGACTCCTGTGCGCAAAGCCTTCTGATTGAATATAGATCAAATCACAAGGAACCTGGATATCTTTCATCATCCATTTAGCTTCATCCCCTGTCACACCAACAACACAAGTAGGAAGAATTGCTATTAGCTCAGGATGATATTTTTGATACGTCTCAAAGATTTTTTTCCGTAACTTATCCTCACCACCAAAGATAACATCTTCTTCGTTTAGATTTGTGCATGGTAGATGATAGATAGGAGCATACATCCTGCGAGGAGTTAACCGCTGATGGAATGCACAACCGATTGAGCCATGTATGAGGGGAAGTGCACCTTGGATCTCAGTTATGGCAAAGACAGCACCTGAGAGTTTACAGTTTATACCATAGCGATGGAGCTGCCAGGTCGTGCCTTGATAGATGCCATTGAAGACAAGGTCTCTGAACAGGTCTTTTAGAACACTACCATTACCTTTGGCTATACCGGGTAATATTATATCTTGAGTTTGCAGTTTAGAGTTCATTTTCCTTGTTTAGCACCGCCTTTTAATAATAGATTTTTAAGTTCATCTGCCGACTTTACGGGCGGTGGAGAAGAGATTAATATCACAGTTACTGGCGTGTGTCCACGGTTTTTGATACCTACTGCTACATTGGGCGGCACCAGCATAGCAGTTCCACGGTTTATGGTTACTGTTTCATCACTTGATATTACCTCCAGCTCGCCACTCAAGCAATAGATAACACCCTCCATAGAATGGGCATGAGGGGAAACCTCAAGACCCGCGGGAATCTCTAGATGTATGATCCCAACTCTCTCGCCAAATATCAGCGGTTTCATGACCCCTTCCGAGGTTTCTAAACCTTCTACTGCACTAATAGTTTTTATTTTTATCTCTTTTTCCATTTTATTGCAACTCCTTCTTTGCAATTACAATTGTCGAAGGGTCTTCCGACGTTGAGATATTAAGCATCCATACATCAGAAAACCGCTTTTCTTTCAGTAGATCACAAAAATCCTTCGCGAGGTACACATTATGGGGATGGCCAAGCGTAGATAACCAAAGCTCCCATAATGCAAGAGTGCTCGAATTTTTTCCATCATCATGCATCCAGTGATTGGAAATCAAGATTCCTCCTTCATTTAGTGCCGCATAAATCTTGTCTAAGGGTTCGTGGATGGTCTCTCTGGTGTGATAGAATAATGAATGTGACACAAAAATGGCATCGTATCCGTTACCAAAGTCGTCCTTATCGAAATCACCTGCCATTACTTTTACCCGCTCTTCCATTTCATACTGCGCGATGAATTCTTTGGTCACTTCAACAACTGGTGGTAAGTCAAATACAACCGCTTTAAGGTCGGGATTCAATTGAGCAAAGGCAATGGCATGAAGACCATGACCACCGCCGAGGTCGAGTAGTTTCTTTGCTGTTTTGAATTCCGGAATATCGCGGATTTTCTTCACAAGTCTATGAAGGGGACCACGCATATTCGCTTCGGCCATAGATAAAATGAACGCTTTATCAAAAGTGTTCTTCATTTCGCCAGGTTTTTGTGGCTCCCCTTTCAATGCTAGACCAAGCTTTGGCCACTCATTGTAACTCTTTCCGTACATATTGATCAAATTACCCTGATAGAACGGAGAATCCTTTACGAGATAAGTTCCTGCAAGTGTGGTATTGGCATATTTACCGTCTGTTTCAGAAAGAAGCTTTAAAGCGACCAAAGCATTTAAGAACTTGTTTGTAAGCTCAAAGTCCGTTCCTATTTCCTCAGATACAACCTTTGCAGTTTTTGGCTGCTCAAGTAGAGTAAAGATGTCATAGTCAACGGCAGTAAATAGCACCTGTGCTGCTTGATAGCCTTTCGCCATCTCGTCTATCAATTTTGCATCTATTTGTGGTTCTGGTATATTCATTTTTGCTCTGCCCCTCTAGGTATGTGCGAGTATATTTCCTCGATGGTTATCAACACAACAGCTTTTGGTCTCAACCGTTTATGCAGTTCAGTTATTCTACGAGCTCTTTCGCTTATCTTCGGATCGTCTATTTTTTCAAGAGTGTGTGTTCGTTTCTCTGCTTTTTCACGCATTATATCAAAAGCCTTCTCGTAAAGCTCACCGTCTTTAAATATTTCCGCATTTCCTTTCAGTTGGTAGGATTCTAATCTCTTGATGTCATTGAACGAAATAGCAACCCGCGGATTCTGTTCGAGATTCTTTCTTGTCTTTTTGAATAGCACATCCACAATCAACACTTCGTTATCACTTATCGCATGTGTCAAGCCGATAGGAACAACATTTGGCTTTCCTTCTGGTGTAGATGTAGCCAAATAAACGATGTTCTCATCAAGCATCTGTTTTATTTCTTCACTCATTTTCATTTTTTTACACCTCTTTCATCCCTATGATAATCGCAGACGGGCTCGATGAGGAAGATATATCCAAAACACGAGTTGATGTGAACCCTACTTCCTGTAACAGCTCAATATACTCATTTTCAGTGTAAATGTAGTGTCTATCCCCTTGCAAGGATAGTTTGAGGTCAAAGAGAACAGAAACGGGTGGAGCGGTTCTATCATCGTTTAAAAGCCAGTGTTTGAGCACGATTGAACCATTATCGTTCAGTGCATCGTGTATCTTTTTCAAACTACCCAATAACACATCTTTTTTGCGATAAAGCACGTCGGAAACAAATATGGTGTCATATCCATTCCCGATGTCATCCTCCAGGAAGTCACCCCCGATAATTGCTATTCTATCTTGCATGCCATACTTTGCAATGAACTCTTTTGCAACTTCTGTCACATGCGGTAGATCGAATAGAACCGCCTCAAGGTTCGGATTTATCTGACTGAATGCGATCGCATAGAGTCCATGCCCACCACCAAGATCAAGGAGTTTTCTTGCTCTTTGGAATTCCGGGAGCGTTGATACTTCTTTGACCGTACGGTGAAGGCTCCCCCGCATTGAGCCTTCAGCCATTGCCAGAATAAAGTTTTGATCAAATACACCTTCAAATCTTCCATCCGGCTCTTTCTGTATCTCTCCCTTCAGGATTGAACTCAGTTTTGACCAATTGTCAGTGCCCTTTGCATGAAGTCGTAATAAATTGCCTTGATAGAAAGGGCTACTCTTCACAAGAAAAGTCGAGGCGAGTTTCGTGTTCGCATATCTACCATCATGCATTGAAAGGAGTTGTAACGCTACCAGAGCATTCAGGAACTTCTCGGTTAGATGTAGTTGTGTCTTAATCTCTTCGGATATTTGTTTTGCCGTTTTTGATTCTTCAAGTAAACTGAAGAGGTCGAAATCAAAGGCGGTGAATAGAATATGCAACGCTTCGCAGTCTTTTCCTATTTTATCCAACGGTTCCGAACTAATTTCTGGAATAGTATCCAATAATAATTTCATTTCTATTCTTTCCCCCACGAGATCATAGCAGTCCTCAGTGTATGCCTGAGCCAAAATGCATCATTCTCTTTTACTAGATTCTCTGCTAGATACAATCGCAGTCTTTCCTCGTCATCTTCGGTCACGTTCATCCAGGTCCTATAATGCAGAACAGCGGCATCTAAATCGGGAAATCTCATGTTGTGATTGGCATCAATGATCTCCACGTTTGCGTAGATACCGAGCTGGTAGAGGATGTTGTAAAGATAAATGTGATCAGGGCGATTGCCAGGCTTTTCTCGGTTAAACAATGACCATAGCGAGCTATCTTCTTTTTCGTTTCGGCGTCCTGCAACGATAAAGATGTAAACACTGCGTTTCACAGCCTCGTTTATCTTTTCAAGTGCAGTTTTGATGTCTTTCATGACAAGCGAATGCGAAGCAATAACGACATCATGCTCTCCCGCTTCTATATCTTTTCCTATCTCTACGTCCTCCCATTTCTTGGGTATGTATGCTATGTTCGATAAATTCTCTTTCGATAAATTCTCTTTCAAGCGTGCAAGCATTCCGTCGGATGGTTCAACTGCGGTCACGCACTTCACAATCTTTGCAAGTGGTATTGCGGTAGTGCCGGGACCCGCACCGATGTCCAGAACCTTGTAATCGGGTTCTACTTCGATTCTTGACATGATCATTCCTGCACGGTCGCTCTGCTGCACCAGTTCTTCAAACCAATCAACTCGTTTATCCCAGAACTCAGGCATTCTAGCTCGTTGTCCCCAACGCGATCCATCTATTGCATTACTCCACATTTCTGTCCAATCAAAATCTTCTATTGTTTTCATTCTCTATTTGTTTAGCTCCTTTTTATAACCACAGATTACACAGATTTCCACGAGAATACAACTCTGTAGCCTGCATCTTGCACCTGACAACTCATGCATCATACCTCACTTTCACCCCCATTTGGTTTTATAGGTCGTTTTGGCACGATGTATGGTTTTCCGTCCTCGCTCTTCACCGCAACCTCAACACCATAAACAAAAGCTATATTCTCCGGGATTAATACAGAAGCAGGTTCGCCTGCACTATAAATACTGCCACCGTACATCATGATCACCCTGTCTGCGTATCTCGAAGCTAAATTCAAGTCATGAACCGCCATTATTGCTGAGATTCCTTTTTCCACCACTAACTTCTTTATGAGCTCCATGACCTCAAGCTGATGTCTGATGTCAAGATTGCTGGTTGGCTCATCGAAGATGAGAATGTCTGCTTCCTGCGCAAGAGCACGTGCTATCATCACCTTCTGCTGCTGACCACCGCTGATCTCGTTAAAGTCTCTCATAGCAAAGTTTACGATTGTGTCAATGCCAACAACCTTATCTGCTGCCCCCAAGGTGATAACCGTTTCCGTACTATCGGGATACATGACAGCTATGCCCTCTATTGGCATGTTGAGCGTCAGTATTTTTTCAGCGTCAGCCACAATCGTAAGCTCCTTCTCCTTCCCAAGTATAACCAACTTCGTCTGCCCTACATCCAGCATGCTTATTTTTCCGTCGTGGTTTGCATCTGCAAAATCCGTTCGAGGTTTCTTACCGAAGATCACCAGCTTTATGTACGTTGTGTCTCTCATGTCAATGGTATCATCTTCGTTTGCGTTGCCGTAAATATCTAGTCTAGGATGGAAAATCTCGTCCCAATTAATATCGTCTTCTGAAGCGGTTGTAATCGTATTTGCACTTACTTTTTGCATTGTTGGGCCAGCGGCAATCGCAGGTAAAGTAGCCACTAAGAAGACCGAACACAGCACAATTGCTATTTCCACTACTGCTAATGTTTTAGTTTTCATTTTTTCTTTTTTCACCTCCTAAATTTTTATTATTTACACCTTCTCCTATTCTCGTTTCTTTCTCCATCTTTTCACATCACCTTCCTATTTTTCTGGGGGATTCTCTTATTTTCCCCCAATGCCCCTCCGGGATTCGAACCACGTAAGGGACGGATTTTTTCTTTCTTTCTTGTGCCTGATACAGGATACAGGTTTGGCTTGCATCTTGTATCGTGCATCTTCACAACTTGTCAAAGTCGAAAAGTTTCCTTTCTTAGCACAGGTTCTTTCTTTAGAAAGAAAGTGTTTTATATACTCATTGCCAATATTATTAGCGGTGGTAGAAATGGGGGAAGTGGCAATTAAAATACTAGAAAGGGTAAAGCATGAATCTCCGGAAGTTGAGTGGTCTAAGGTTGCAGAGAGAGCGGTGCTTGAGGAGTTCAGGAAGCTTGCCACAATCAAGCTATTTAATGAGTTATTCAAGCACAGTGAGTTAACAGATGAAGATTGCTTGAGGTTGGGTAGAGAAGTAAATAGAGCTGTAAGGTTGAGGATAGAGAAAGAATTAAAATTGACGAAACTTTTAGGTTCTTCTTCAGCATGATCGTCAACTAAGGAAGGAAGCTGCGAAGCGTTTTTGATAAAAGTTTTTATAAAACTTTTGTCCAAAAAGGTTTTTATATACCAATTGGACAAATATTTCATCATGGAAAAAATACCCGGTTGGATAGAAAGGCTGCTCCTGCCTAAACTGAGTGAGATCACAGGAGAAATAAAAGCCCTCGAAGCGAAAATCGAAAGCGTAGACAATAAAGTGGACGTTCGCATAGATGCAGTGGAGAAAGAGATAGCAAGCTTAGACAATAAAGTGGATGTTCACATAGATGCAGTGGAGAAAGAGATAGCAAGCCTTAGAAGCGAGACACTGACAAAGTTTGAGGCGGCGGATGCTAAAGTGGATTCCAAGTTCGAGGCTGTGGACAGAAGGTTTGATGCGGTGGATTTGAGGTTTGACTCGCTCGAAGCGAGGCTTCCTGTGATGGAGAAGATGGCGGAATTTGAAGTCCGGCTTGTCGAACTTGAGAAGAAAGTAACCGCATAGTGCTTGGGATTTGGTAGCACAAACCTTTTCTTAGTGTGCCGGATACATGTTTGACTTGCATCTTGTATCGTGCATCTTCACAACTTGTCAAAGTCAAAAGGTTTCCATTCTTAGCACAGGTTCTTTCTTTAGAAAGAAAGTGTTTTTTATACTCTTGAGGATAATTATTCTTAGAGGTGATTGAATTGGCAGACTTAAGATTAAAGATACCTGATGAATTGGAGAAGGAAATAGAAGAGTTGTCAGCAGATAAGTCTAAATTTGCTTTAGAGGCGATAGAAGAGAGATTGGCTGAGTTGAAATTAGAAAGGTCGAAAGCATTCAGGAAGTTGCTACTGTCAGTATTTAATAGAATGACGGAGAACAGCAAACTATCTGATGAAGATTGCTTGAGGTTAGGTAGAGAGGTAAACGAGGAGTTGGCGAGGAGATATGGTCTTGTCAAATGAGGTCTAAGTCTAAGAATGAAATTAGTTATTGACGCCAATATCCTCTTCTCTTTTTTCAAGAAAGGCAGTACGACAAGAGAGTTGATCTTGAACCCCGAATTAAAATATGATTTGGACTTGTTCGCTCCAAAATACGTATTAGAAGAGGTTGGAAAGCATAAGGACGAGATTTGTTCTAAGTTCCGTCTCTTCCCACAGGACTTTGATATAATGTTCTCCTCCTTACCATTGTTTATAAAAATCGTTCCAAAAGATTTATTTGAGGGTTCCTTATCAATGGCAGAAGAGATTTTATCCTCGCATTTGAAGGATGTTCCATACATTGCCCTATCTCTATCCTTCAAAGGTAAAGGGCATAAGATTGGGCTCTGGTCCAACGAGAAGAGATTGAAAAAATTAGAAAAATATGGGATAAAAGTATTTTCAACCTCAGAATTAATTGCATTTTTATCCAGGTCCGAAATCTGAACATTACCTTCGATGGCCAAATAACTCTCGATTTTATTCATTTTCATATCGCCATTCCTCTTTCCATTCTTTCAACAACTCTCTTTGCCAAACTTTTTCTTCAGCCTGAATATTCATCCAGCTCTCTCCTTTCGCAAGACCAACTCCTGCATAAGCGTATCCACCACCTCGATACTTACATGCTCAACCGGTGTCACAGTACCCGATGCGTCCATCAGAACAGTTTTTCCATCATTCCTCTTCTTCGCCTTGATTATCTTCCTTGCTACCACTTCTCTTTCTTTACTACCATTTTCCTCTAAATAGACCACAAATTCGCACATTTTGTTTTGGTTAACCCCTCAATATCTCTTCTTTTATCCTCTGTATATCCTCGACAACAGATGCCTGCGGTGCGTAATCGAGAATCAAAAGCCCCTTCTTATCCGCTTCAATGACGTTCCTGTCGTATCGCACAGAATACATCTGCTCTGCATTGCAATTGAGTTCTCGTGAGATTGTCTCACATTCCGTGCCATCTTCATCTTCAACCTTATTCACGATTACAATCTGCTTCTTAACGCCCAGGTCCCTCGACAGCTCCATCACATGCCTCGTCACTTCGACTGCCTTTGGCATCGGCTCTGTAATGGCAAATGTAAAGTCGAACTCAGATGCCAGCCCTCTGCCAAATATCTCAACTCCTGCTTGAGAATCCACCATGATATAATCGTTATCCGCAGACCTGGATGTAATGTATCCTATCAACAGCTTCACCAGTGCAATTGATGAGCACAAGCAGCCGGAACCACCATAAGGGATCGTTCCCATTACAATTAACTTCACTCCGTCTTTCGTTTCGACAATATAGTCCTCGATGACTTCGTCTATTTTGATTTCGTGTTCATTTCCGTTAGTCAAATGTTCTTGTTCATCCATGTCCAACCCCAACTTCTTGTGAATATTTACTTTGTTTTCCGCAAGAGGAACAACGTCAGAAAGCGAAATGCCAAGCGACATCGCAAGATTCATGCTTGGGTCGCAGTCTATCACTAAAACCCTGCGCCCATCCCTTGCCAATAACCTCGAGAGCGTAGCTATGATGGTCGTCTTTCCTACTCCTCCCTTCCCTGTAATGATTATCTTCTTCATTCAGCCCTCCACTGTTTCCATCACCAGCGTGCTCACGAAGACAGACTCATCGTACTCTTCGCTTATCTTCTTCGTTGGGTCTCTGTGCCGCACCAGGAACATCCATTCGCAGTCACATGCGATTGGAACCTTGGCGATGCCATTCTCATCTGTGGTAACCAGCGCCATCTCCTTACCTTCCTCCTTTGATACTGCTTTCACCTCTGCCGAAGCGAGATTCTCACCTTCGTAGAATACGTTCAGCTCAACCTCGCCCCCCACTTCACAACGAATGTCTTTTGGCACAATTTCGAGTATCCCATGCACGAGTTCACCACAATACGCACCAGCATCCCCTATTGGAACAATCCGCTTCGCCATCTGATTGTATGCACCAGCATAAATAACGTCTTTGTATTTGAACCTCGGACCAAACTGGTACCCCTCTTTTGTACGTGAAATTATGATTGAAGCGAAATCCGCGATTGCTGTGTAATAGCCTCCTTTCCTGCTTGAAACGTAAGCAGATGATTGTCCTCTTTTGATGTCAGTGCAGGTTTGAGTATCGCCCCATCAGGTGAATAAACAATAGGTGTTATCTTTTCGGGGTCTGCGATCCCATCTGCACGCATGTTATGCCCGTAGATCAACGCCAGTTCCACATTGCCGTCTTCAATATTCCCTTTTTCGAGCCATATCTCATGTCCTTGTACCATTCGTGTTAGTGCTAATGTGTTTTTTTTGTCCATTTTTAATTCTCCTTTTTTGGGATTTATATAGCGCCCCTCCTCTGCGCTTCTTCATTCCACATCCTTAGGGGGGGGGGAAAAAATCACCCACAACAAAATTTTGTTTTTCATTTTTTCTCGTCTTACCTCTTTTTTTCTTAGAGCTTTTTTCTTCCTCGTTTTCCTTTTTCGGTAAAGCCTTTTTCTTTAGAAAAAGGGTTTCTCCTATGCAGAATATACGCAATCGCCGAGATCATAGCAATTGCAAATATAGCCTCGAATCCTGGTGTTGGTGTAGGCGTAGACTTTTTCTCAGGCCTTGCTGTTGGCTTTGGTGTCTCTTTGGGTGCTAATGTAGGCGTAGGTTCTTCCTCCTCTTTTTCTTTTTTAACACCTATTTTAACCACGGCACCATTCCAATTATTCACTACTATTGCTTCTGGCGTCGCCCTTTCGTCTTCAAAGACGTATTTCACAAGTTCCCCATCAGCTATTTCTAATGCACTTTCCTCGCCTTCGTCACCCTTTACCTTGAACGTTATTCCCGCTAAATATCCCGAGCCGCTCGCTGTGTTAGTTTCAGGAAGTTCCAGCATCACTTTTATCGTATCAGAATCCATAGGCGCCCACATGGCTACAGGTATTTCCGTATCGTCTATGCTGCCATCTGTAACGTCATCCACATTCACTACCTTATGATCAAAAGTGAGATCGAACATCCCGCTATTGAAGTCCGTGATGCCCTCCACGTCTATGGTCACATCAAAGGTCTCTTTTTCTTCTACATATTCCGGTGCATTACTTGACTTTCGGAGTTATATAATTTAAAGAAA
>CAZOEM010000042.1:0-12550 GCA_964578735.1 uncultured Halobacteria archaeon
TTATATCACGATCATCAATTATAAATGAAAGAAATGGACGAGGAAAAGATAGTGGGCGGATTTTAAAAAGCAGTGCAGGATTTCTTGGTGCCCGAATTGAGAGAAGTTATTGGTGAACTTAAACAACTGAACAAAAGGTTGGAGAATCTAGAAAAATATATCTCTGAGTTGAGAGCGGATATAAGAGAAGATAAGCGAGAACTACTTCAAAAAATCGAGAGTTCACATGAAAAAACGAGAGAACTGCTTATTGATGAAATTAGAAAGTCCGCAAATTAAGCGGTAGAAAAAAGTAAAACCCACAAAAAAGTCACATTAACAGCCTTGCTATAAGCTAACTCCATCAATATAGCCAAAATTCCCAATTAACTCCTCATAAATCTTGTCTGGAGGCGGACCTTTGTCGTCCAAAATATCCTTCTCTCCGAGGAACTCAATAACTGCAAATACCGCTGTTTTGATGATGTGCCTCCTGAACAGGATATTAGCAAATCTCCTGAACGGAACACGCCCTTTGAAGAACTGCCATACATTATACCGCATGCACCCAAATACGAAGAGTGCGATCCGTATCATGGGTATTAACGATTTTGTCTTGATTTTGACCTCATCCTGCACTCTAAACGTGGTTTCTATACCCCACCTCTTCTTATAATAGCGCACGTATCTGAAAATCTTATTATCTGCCCCTTCGCCGCTTCGATGTTCCTTTTCACGACTTTTTTGTATTCACGCAATATCAGATCCCTGCTGGCACACTCGGATAATCGCCAAAAAAGTGTGTCTACGTTTGGCAATCCCTGATCAATGCCGCTAATAGTCTCAACGTAATCCTTCGCCTGCGCTGCATTCATCAGAAGTCGTACGAATGCACCAGGAGAGTATTCTGCATTCTCTAATGGATGTTCTTCGCTGAATATCCATCGAAACAGAGAAGATCCATAGGTTCATATGTAACTCAGAAAAGATCGGAAAGAGCTGCTTTTGATCCTTTTTGGTAGAAAGGTTTAAATATTATGATGAGCTAAGGGTGAACCTATGGATAAACCTCGTAAAATTCGTCAATTGCAAGCCGATATAACGGATTTTCATTTGAACTGCCTTTATAGCGTTGTATTAGTATGGGCAAGCCATATTCAAGATCGTCCATCTTGTATGAGAGATGTCCAACACCTTTTATGTAGTTTCCATGTACATATAGCCCCGCATCCTTATCGGTGTATTCTCCTGTCTCTTTGTTTTTGTGGCTACTCGTATTTGACTTGATAAGACTCCCATCCAACCCTGTGAGTCGGCCTTTCCATAATCCAAGACTCCGCGATGTCTTCGATAAGTCATAAAATAAATCTCTGAATGGTTCTATCCCCATTCGTTCTTTCTCCATAACCCTACTGAAGACTTTAGCCGTGGGGATGCTTTTAAATCCACATAAATCCGCCAAAGCAGGTTTCTCTTCCAGATCTATGATTAGATCGGTGTAATAGGGGAACCTCTTCTTGCACATTACGACGAGCGCCTTAGCTATTTTGCGAAGAGGGATCCTAGAATCATTTTGAGGATGGTTCTCTCGTTCCCATGCATCTAATCTTTCATCAAACGGATAAAAAAGGAAAAGATGCCTGATATCGCCCCTGTATGTTGTTTTGCACTGATATGAAATTTTCTCAATCTCGGTAAGTTTGTCGCCAGTATAGGGTGATGCTTTTGGTGTCTTAAAGCTTGGCACGTATTTAGAAACCCGCTCTTTAAATATACTGAGTACATATTAGAACATATCAAGTGTTTTCTGCACTCCACTTGCTATCTCTGACAATATCTTCTTCATCCGCACGTTCTTCTTCCTCTTCTTTGGTCCACCTCTTATGAGGTGAGATTTTCTAGTATGCCTAAGTGTGACTTTCCCTAGAAAATCCAAAATTTGCGTTTGAATATAAAATCCCGCCTTTTTAAATACCAGGATCATCTAATATCCCCCTTTCGCACTTTACTACTCAAATACATGAGTTAATAAAGGATTTTATCCTATTTAAGCTTTTCTATTTCCGTATATTTAGAAAATACTATCGCAAATGAGTACAAAACGGTTTTAAATAGCTATAACAAAAATTATCTGAAAAAGGGGTAAAAATAGTAAATTGATTTATTAATGGGGATGGGATAGGTCTGCTTCCAGAGGCTCGATACCAAAATCCCAATTGATAAGTTCTCTGATTCTCGGTGTCTCCGTGGTGAACAACATGATCTATGGCACTACCATGATAAAACAGTCTTAAAACTCTGCGTACTCGGCGCTCTCTCCGCGGTGATAAATCACTATATTTTTAGACAGTGCCCCTTCCAGGCTTAAATGCAATTCCTCACTGATTGGCTGCAGGGGCATTCCGAACAACCGAAGAGATTCTGATTTTGCAGATGGTGACCGCAAGGAAATGGATAAGCGAAGAGCTCATAAGAAGTAAGGCAGTTGAAGATATGATTTTTATATTATCTTCTCCAATATTATGTAACAGGAGCAGATATTAATGATGAAAAGGGCAAGCCTCAGGATAAGAGGTAATGTGCAGATGGCTGGATTCCGGACATTTATTAAGACTGTTGCTGATTCGCTTAATGTGACGGGAGAAGGCGAAAGAGAGATGGTGGCTCTGATGCGGAGTTTCGATAAGAAGGGTGAGGTGATGATTGGCATTTTGGTATTCTTAAAAATAAACTAACACTTTTAATCAGCAGTATACGTCTCATCATATAAATAGATGGCTGTCTAAACCGTATTTCTAAAAGGTTATTCACTGACTACAAAGACAACACCGCTATTCTGCTTACTTCTATCGGTTCTATCATTCTATTTCTTATTTACGAAAACATTTAAGATAAGCATAGCCATATAAATTTATTTAAAATAAAAATGGAAACGCGATACATTCTAACAGACTATGTAGGACAGGCGATGGCATATGCCGTTTATGACAAGTTAGAGGATGGCACATTCGCCGGGCGGATTCCGCAATGCAAAGGAGTAGTGGCATTTGGAGCAACGTTGCGAGCCTGTGAGAACGAGCTGCGTTCCACCCTAGAGGATTGGATCCTCGTTGGCCTCAAGTTGGGGCATCCTCTACCAGTAATTGCGGAGATTAATCTGAATAAGGACGTGAAATTACGGCTGATGTGTGGAACCGGCTATAAATGTGGAGATTCTTACAACTTTTCGTTGTTAGCATTAGCAAAATCTCTGCATTTTCACGCACTTCTTTCGCCTTTTTGCCTTTCTCGCTGCCGATAAGCAATTCTATCCAGGCGTAAGTGTCAGCTACGATCCTCACCTCGGTCATTTTCACTGTAAGACTTGACTTTTTTCGCATCAATGCCAAAAACATCATTCAAGAGCTTTCGCCTGCGCTCTTTAAGTTAGCGATGAAAATTCAATCACAAAATCATCCAGCCATTTTGACATATCCGATATTTTATCATTTTTTCCTCTTCAAATTCTTCTTTGCTTCGTTAGGTCAATTTATTTACTATATTCTCGAATCACTAACCAGCAAAATCACAATCGCACCCAAAACATTCTTCATTTTATCGCCTTTTCTCATCTGAGATTCACCACATTCAACATAGATGGAGGCACATATAAAAACTTTTGGTTTTTTTTAGTATTTGAATTTTCGTTTTAATCCTGTTCTTCAAGCGAGGATACGCCATATCGTAGATAGATAGAGGTAATTTATTTAATACTCTCATTTACGTATAACAAGGAAGCATAATATCCAACTAAAAATAATTATTGACACTGATTAACGCAGATTAACGCAGAAGAAATCAAATCCGTGTAAATCCGTGTAAATCTGCGTCCTAAATTAAATATGTAGAAGTTGTATTTTATATACAATCAAAAAGCGAAAAGCTTTTATACTTCTAATTAATGTCTTCTAATGGGTAACATGGTAGAAGATATTGGTAGTGTAATAAAAAAGGGGTTCGATACGTGGAAGGCGAATTTGTGTATTTGCCTACCTTTTGTGTTTTCTATGGTATTAACATCCATAGTGGCACTCATAATCATAGGCGGTGCCATACTGGCAGCGGTTCCTTCGCTACCCTCTTTGATACCGCACTTATCCCAACCAGATGAAATCCCACCCGAACTTATTCTACCGCTTATGCCTCAACTCATTCAAAACATAGGCATTGTTATAGTTGCCATCATCATCACTGTAATTTTGGTGTTGCTAATAAATGCGTTTTTCGCTGCCGGTGCGATTGGCATGGCGAAAGAGGCGACAGAAACGGGTAGTACCAATCTGTCCGACATGAAAGGATACGGTAAGCGGAAATTCGTTAGTTTGCTCTTTGCCGACATCATCGTTGGTTTAATTGCACTTATAGGTTTCGTTTTCTTGATTCCCGGCATAGTGTACGCTCTTCCAGTTATAACAACGTCCCCAGAACCGACACCTAAGATATTCATGCCGGCATTTGCGATATTTATGATCGGAATATTGATAATGAGCATCTACGAGATAATAGTAAGCATAATGTTCGCTCTACCGCGGTACTCGGTTGTTATAGATGACATTGGTGCGATAGAAGGAGTTAAAAAAGGTTTTAACATATTCTGGAAACATAAATTAGATGTCTTTTTGCTCTGGCTCGTTGCACTTGTGATAGGCATTGTTGTTAGCATTATTCTCAGCTTAATACCTTATATCGGATCGTTTTTAAGCGTTGTTGTATCCGTTATCGTTATTCAACCTTTAATAGTTATATGGTGGAGCAGGTTGTATCTGAGCATGGTGAAACCAGCGGGAGATTTATAATTCATTCCCCCGAGGTTGCGTATATTTCATAGGGCATTATCTTCTTATTCGATTTCTTTTTACCCTTCAATTTGCTTACAAGATTAGCAGCTTTCGCCTTATTCTCTCGTCTCTTCAAACGTCCCATTATGCCTGCCATCTCTTTATCCTTCTCCTCTCCGCCGTATTCTACTCCACCTTCTACTAGCTCTTCCTCTTCTAACTCTTCTTCTTCTTCTTCCATACTGCCTTCAATCACGTCCATTTTAACCCCGCTTTCTGCCCCGCTATAGTGAATATTTATTCCTTCTCTTTGATAAAGTTTCTTTTGTTTTAACCTTATCGGGATATAACTTTTTCGCTTCTGATATGACCTTCTCTATTCCGCCCCCTACCTCTATCTCTTCCTTGTTCAGCATAAACGGCTCATCCAGTGTTATCTTCGCTTCGTTAAGCACCAATGTCGACCAGCTAACACTGCTTACTTGCGAACCATATCGTTTCAATACTTCGGCCTTAAAAAAATCGCGCGTTTGCTCGGGTGCATTATGCAGTGCATATCTTACCCTATCAGGAAAAGAAGACCAATTCACATGCGATAATTTACTCTTTGCGAATGCCATTGAATCTGCGGGATTGAAAAGGCAGGCTCTACTGCCCTTCTTGCCCTCTACATATTCCTGTACGCTTTCATCCAGTAAGGCATACTGGTTACATATGCTTATTCCTTCCGAAGCGCTTTTGGGTTCATAATTCACAAGCAGCGCTAATTTCGTTACCCAGTCTATGCCATCCACATATTTCTCCATGTGCCTGGCCTCTAAATCGTCTATCAGTTCTTTAAATCCTTTCAGTCCGAGTTCATCCCACTTCCCCGGTTCCGCACCACCGAATTCATGCATTTGCTCTATCGCATCCAAATAAAACTGTAATATGGATACTGCATCGGTCTCCTCTCCGCTCTTCAATTTTAGCTGCCACTTGCATTCCTGTGTATCCAATGACAGTTTCTTAAACGCACTCACAGGATCGTCTATCTCCGGCGCATTGTCTAAGAAACCGGCCTCAAAGGCGCAAATTACCTGCGCCTGTACTATATCGCGTAAGAAAATCGCATATTCTGACCGAAGTGCTTCGTAATGGATGTCATGCAGTCGCCAGTACCGATGCGCAGCATGGGGCTGGTCTCTCGTGTTCAATATGCCTCGCTCGCGTGTAGTGGAAAGCGAAGACTTATGGACTACAAACATAGCCCGCGGCGAAATTACAAACTTCACGTTTCCCTTAGTAATCGTGCCGCCAGAAACAACATCGCCAGACCCGGTAAACAGAATTCTCGTGATTGTCCAGGGTATTAATGCCTTTTCTACTCGGCTCCAATCTTTGCACGCTTCCCTTTTGGTTATTATATTGCCATGCGTAGCGTACGTATTCGTCTTTATCCGTCTCTTCTTTCCTTTCTCCTTCCACCCACCGGCAGAACTAAAGAAGTTGGCGACGTTATTCTTATGAATGCGCACTTCCTTCTTTAACGCCAAACTCGCCTCTCGTGAGCCCACGTAGGCATATATCTCTGATGCCTTGTCGTATGCCACTGCGTCAAAAGGATTGTTGTATGACGGTGTCGCTATTTCGAGATGGCCCAGATCGTTATAAATACGACTGCCATTTTCGCCGTATGACGACAATATTCGCGATTCGTGCGCTTCTTGCGTGATCTCCATAACTACGTCCCACTTGACATCACGAGAGAATTTCCCGCGTTTTATTCCTTGTATCGCCGCATTAACGAGCAAGGACGGATTCAAACCCAACTTTGCACTCACCGGATATTCCTGCTCTATGCCTCTTATCTTATTTTCCGTACCTCCGCCCTTCATCCGCTCACTCATTAATCTTTAATATGAATTCCGCTCGTATAACTGTTTTTCCACTATATCTGATCGCTCCCCTTCTCGCCCCGCTTTATCTCTTCTATCTTCTTTCTTATTGACTCCTCGTCCCAGCCATCAAGTTCATCAAACCGATATGTTTTGTTATTAGAATACAACAAATAATCTAAGTAAGGGTTTCTTATGATCCTGTTCCTTATTTCCCTGCTTAAATCCTCCTCCCAGCCCCTTATATCCTCCTCTTCTGCAAGTAGCCGCACAAGAACCTGTCTTGCTCCTTCACCTCTACCCTGCTGTTGGAAAAAGACCACGACCGCACTGGGCATCCTCGCCAGTTCCGGATACCGCTCAAACAGCCGCGCATATTCATCACTGCTCGGTCGGCCAACGTCGATCTTCACATTTGGCTCCTTATTTATCGTTATCTTATTCCAGCTCAGTGCTGCATTCTTGTATTCCGATGCGAGTTTCACCCTTAGCTCAGCTCTTGAATCCTTCGGTGGAAATAGCATTGCTTCCCCTATATCATCATCCGTCAGTATTCGTTCCACCCCTATTTTATCCGCTACACTCTCGTATAAGTCAGAATCACAGAGATTGGTAAACTCAAAAGAAGCCGCTATCTCTTTCTCTTCTATTCCTTCCATCATGTACTTGCTCCGGTAATCGAATTTGCCCTTTGGTATATGCTTATAATCAAACTCGTCCAACTCATTCTTTATCACCCATAACTTCATCACCCATTCTATACGACGGAGAACATATGGGTCCTCTAGCAGGCCCTGATCGAACTTGACACAAATACGCTTAAACGTGTCCAAACAGTATTTATCCCAATAAGACACTTCTCGCTCCTCAAACAACTCCTCTATCGCCGCAATATAATAACTCATAATATAATCTGTGACTGACTGCGTCCGACCATTCATTAGTCGTATTCTCCAGTCCCCTCTTATGTTCTCGGAAATATCTTTAAATGTTTGTAGTGGGTTCCGGATGTCTTCCACATGCGTAATTCTCCCCGATTCTATTGCATCTATTACGTATGATGTAATAGCATTGTTGAGCAGCCTCGTGACCTCAGAACGAACTCCTTCGCCTGATGTTACATGCACACGATATTTATCCTTTGTGCTCAATGGCTCATCTCGCAGGGATAATATTGGCCATTGCGAAGGCGATTCGGTGAGTACCCTCTTTGAGACCATCGCTTTTGGCGATACTACATATTTTATACTTTCTTTATCTGCTACATAGCCGCCCGCGCCAAAGAATATCTTACGAAGCACTAAAAACGGGATGAGCAGGTTCTCTTTACCTACATATTTCTTCCGCTCTACAATATATGATTCGTGTGTGCCACGGCTATACCGCTTGTCTATCTCCACGTTTGCTTTCCAGCATTGTATATATGAACTAAAATTCACATTTTGCTTCCGCTTCTCCATGTATTTCTCGTTCGCTTTCTCCACGCCGATTTGCATGTACAACTCCGCTGCTTTGTCATATTTTAGCACTTCAAATGCGTTTCTACATTCTGGCGTAGCTATCTCTAAGTGACCGCCGGTGCATATGTAAATTCGTGAGCCGTTACGCAAAAAGCCATCGTTCCGCCGCCGCATCTTCGAGCAGATCGCTTTCGAGCCGTCGAAAAAGGCATAATGCTCGAGTGCATGGATCACTTCATCAACATGATAAAACCTTGCGTATCTGTACAAGTTAGGCGACTCTGAGCTTATTCCCACTCTGAATTCATGCTCTAATCCCTGCCATCTGTTCAAATCCACCCGTTCCATTTTTCTGGGGACTTAAATTAAAAATGCATTCCTGTTTCTTCCTCTGGCAGCTCCTCATAGCCAGAGGCAATCATCTCTTCGGCCCTTCTCTGCACGAACTTATCAAACCCTTCTTTTAAGTGTCGCATGCTCACACCTATCTCCTCTACATGCTTATATCTCTTCTGTAACTCCTCTGCCTTACTTTCGGCATCTAATATCGACTCAAGCCCTTCCTTATCCCACATAGCCCTTAGCTCGTCATCTTTTATTGTTCCTTTCTTCAGCATCAACATTGTTCGCTCCTCTAATGCCTTATCTTGCGCATAACCGAATATCTGTGCGATGAACCGCCCGGTTATTGTGTCCTCTCGCTTTATACGCCCTATCTCTGTCTCAACAAGAGTATTACCGTACATGTATCCGACAATCTCATTCACCAGATATGTCCTTGTTGCCTCCTCTCCGCCCCTCTCCTTTACCAGATGGTAATCGAGGGGGAGCGTATGTGCATAAATGGAAGCGATGGAATATGCCGCTTCTCTATCAGGCTGTGAAACTTCAATTATTTTGTCAAATCTCGATCTAAATGCAGAATCAATAAGGTGCAACCTGTTCGTTGCGCCTATCACAGTGAGGTGCGGGTGTAGGGCATGAAACCCATCTAAAATGTCCAGTAGTTGTCCCGTAACTCTTTCGGGTGCACCGGAGGACCCGGAATACATGCCCCTTTCCTGTGCTAATGCGTCTATTTCATCAAAGAAGATCACACCATAGTCATTCTCACCCTCCACTAATTTATCATTTGCCGCCTTAAACACCAGACGCACATTCTTCTCCGACTCGCCAAGCCACATGCTGAAAAGCTCGCCTGCTCCTACCTTTACAAATTCACAGTTGGGTAATGCCGATGCTAAAGCCTTTGCACACATCGTCTTTCCACATCCCGGCGGACCATACATCAGTATCCTTCTGGATGATTCACCGTATTTTGTGTAATCATCCGGATTTACCATAGGGAGAATAATGCTCTTTATTAATTCCTGCTTTACCTCTTTTAAACCCCCAATATCATTAAAGCTCGCGCTCGGACTCTTCGTGACTTCATAGCGTGAATATTCCTTTGCTCTATAAGTCCTCCTTATATCGAACGTGCCAGGGAGAAGACCTACTTTCATACCTTCTCTTAGCTTTTCCTTCTCTTCTTCGCCCAGCCGCTTATATAACCTGCCGCGCCCCTTTCCTATTGATATTTCCGCTACCCAGCCATCGTCATCTTCGTCCTTTATCAGCTCTTCTACTTCTCCAACCTCTAAATCCACCCTCCGGTCATACCCCTTCGTGATACCTATTGTAAACCCACTGGGGTTATTCCTATCCGGGATGCGACCTATAAAAACATATTCACCCTCTTGTAGCGCCTCTATCTCTTCCGCAGCAAGCGTTCCGTAGGGCAAAGCCTTTAAAGCGCCATTCAAATTCACAATAGCGCTCTCTTCTAGTTTCTCTATTACGAACCCACAGTCTAAAGGAGGTGACCGTGATTTTGAAACGAGCTTCTCTAAATCAGCTTTATACGCTTCTGTCTCTTCATATTTACGCCTTAATCTTCGATACTCGCTCTCTAATCGCTCATACTCGTATCTTGGTATATAGTCCTCCGTCTCCATTCGTATCCCTTCTAAAAGATATAACTTGCTTTTATAAAAAACCTTTCTTTAAAAAAAGCATCACATTACTATATAATCTATCATCATATATATATTATCGATGCAGGGCCATTTGTAGCAAATACGTGGCTCAAATTAAAAGCGTATCGACACACATAATATAGATGAAAGAAGAGAAGAGAAGGATACAACTCACTGGTGGTTCGACTTTTACTGTCTCGCTACCTATAAAATGGGCAAAGGAAGTAGGTATAAAGCAAGGAGATGAACTCTCTTTGGTTCCGCGTAGTGACAACTCGCTCATTGTAACTCCATTGAAAGATAAGAAAGAGCAGATAAAAAGCGCTGAACTCGTTCTATCAGAACAAGAAAGCTTTGAGGGGAACTTCAGGTGTATCATCGCCCATTACCTCGTTGGATATGATATAGTAAAGCTCTTGTTCCCAGACGGTTTTGGCGCTGATGAAAGGAAGCGGATAAAGGATGAGGTGAGAAAGAGACTTATAGGTATGGAGGTCGTTGGTGAATCCGCAGGGGAAATAGTGCTCAAGAGTTTCTTGAAATACGAAGACTTTACGCTACGCGATGCGATACGTAGTATGTCCAAGATAATACTGTCAATGCAAGAAGATGCGATCTCTTCTCTTAATAAGCGCGACCCGAACCTTGCGGCTGATGTCATAGAGCGAGATAACGAGATAGACCGATTTTATTTGCTGATTGTGAGGCAGCTTAAGGCTGCTATGAACGATTCCGAACTTGCAAAGAAAATAGGCGTGGGTCGACAGCGCGATAGTCTAGGTCACCGAATAATAGTGAAGAGCATGGAGCGGATTGGAGACCATGTAGAGAACATAGCAAAGAATTCTATGATGATGTCATTACCTGCGGGATTTAACTGCCTGGAAGGCATAAAGGAAGTTGGTATTTCCGCCAAAAATCTGTTCATTAAGACGTTAGCTTCATTATCTGATCTGGATATAGAAAAGGCAAATGAAGCGATGCAAGATGCAAATATCATGACTGATGCGGTGGAGGCGATAAATGAGCGAATACTGGCAGAAAAATGGAGTGTCAACGACAAAATACACGCCCTTTCTATACTGGCGAGTTTAGGCAGGATGGCAAAGTATTGTGAGGATATAGCAGAAGTAACGATAAATATGGGTGTAAGTGTAGCCGGGGAATTGAGGCTTTAAGTGACTGCACAAAGGGCAAATCACTCTTCTGAATGAATTGGAACAGAAGTAGAATGAGTGAAGTTAAAAACTTCACTCGGTGACCTGTTCCGCTTCTACACTTGCGCCTTCTTCTGGTTCAGGAGCCACACCAGCAGGTGCTTCTGCTGCCTCTACAGCACTCTCAAGCGCAGCAATTTGCAGTCCTCGTTCCGTCAACGCTTCTACCTGTGCGTATAACTGTCTGTCGCGGTAATGCTTCATAGTTGCCGCTCCCGCAGGACATACGGAATTACAGCCACCACAACCCTTACAAACCGCTTCATTAACCGTCATCACCTGCATCACCTCGTCAAGCTCGAGTGCACCGTACGGGCAGACCTCTGCACAAGTCCCGCAGCCTATGCAAATCTCTTCGTTTATCTGCGAAATCGCGGGTTCTATCTTCGCCTTCAACTGTACCAAATAGAGTAGGGAACCAGAAGCTGTCGCTTTGCCCTGTGCTATACTATCGGTTATATCTTTTGGACTCGCACAGCATCCCGCAATAAATATCCCATCTGTTGCGGTATCCACCGGTCTGAGTTTTGGATGCGCCTCCATCAAGAACCCGTCCACGGACGTAGATAACTTTAGCATGTCTATTACGCTCTCCACGCCCTTGTTGGGCTTCAGGCCCATACCAAGCACGACCATGTCTGCTTCTTTCTCATACGGTTCGCCAAGTAGTGTATTCTCAGCACGTACTACCACTCGGTCACTACCCGGTTTCTTATATATCTCACCGGGAATTCCCCTCATATACAAAACACCACTCTGCTTTACATCGCCGTAAAACTCCTCAAAGCCCTTTCCAAATGCTCTCACATCCTGGAAAGTCACTGTTACATTTGCATCCGGTAGTTGCTCCTTCACTAAGTACGCCTGTTTCGCCAGGTACATGCAGCATACTCGAGAGCAGTACTCATACCCAACTTGCTTATTCCTTGACCCGACACAACTTATAAAGACAATGTCCTTCGGCTCTTTTCCGTTTAGCTCTATCTTGCCACCCGTAGGACCACCTGGAGCTAATAGCCGCTCAAACTCTAAGCTCGTAATTACATTGGGATACACGCCATATTTATATTCCGCAGATACTCGCGGGTCTATTAGGTCATACCCGGTTGCTACTATGACCGTTCCAACGGTGAACTCCTCGATCTCATCTTTCTGCTCAAAATCTATTGCGCCCGGACATGC
>CAZOEM010000043.1:0-12424 GCA_964578735.1 uncultured Halobacteria archaeon
AATTTGCGTTGGTATGTATTTATATCTAAAAAGAAACTATCTGAAATTAGAAAGAGTAAAAGAGATTTGTAATAGACCTGATTCAGTCCCGTATTTAGCACGCATTATCGAAGAGGATATCTATTGGGAGATAGGAGGCCCCGGTGATGCATGGTCATCAATACATGCATTACATCTATTGGGTGGCATAAAAACAACAGAAGCTCTTAACGTACTTATCGCTACATTGAGCGATTATGGTGAAGATATTGGTGATTGGCTATTAGGATCCATGCCATCGATATTAGCTAATTTTGGTCCTTCTGCGATTGAGCCGCTAAAAGTAGTGGTCCTGGACGTAGGTCTGGATGTGTTTGTCAGGGGTGCGGCATCAAAAGCGTTGGTTGTAATTGCCTATAATCATTCAGAGTGCCAAGAGCCCATAATAAAACTATTTCGACAAATTATCAGGGATGCAGATGTTAGAGATGTAGAAGATTCTGATAAGAAATGTTGTTTAAAAAAGAGTCTCTATAAGAGAACGGATACAATGATTCTTAGAACTGGGAACAAGTAAAGAAGAGGAGGTAGTTGGAAAAATAGACATAAAACGTGTATCAAATCTTCATTTTTTCTTCCAACTCTTGAAGTCTATCTAAGATAACGTCCTTGTCAGAAGTGGCATTATCAAGCCCCAAACGATATATTCTCGCCGCTTTATCATAATCTCTCGGGACCCTATCATCCCGCTTGAATAAACAATACATATCGCCCCAGCCGATATATCCCCAAGCAGATTCTGGAAACTCTTCTATTAGTTTTTTAAATGCAGTTTCCCCCTTTTCAATCTCAGAGAGGAAGAAATATGAATTCGCTTCTCCTCGCTTCATGCTCTCTATAACTAAGCTGTCCGTGTCTGGGAACATACGATAGAACTCACGGCAAAATTCCAGCCTCTTCCTGAAAAAACTTGTTTCTTCTAATCCCGCATTCCACAATTCCATTTCCAAATCCTGACACCAGTTATAAAGTTCTATGCCGGTAAAAACGCCTATATCTACATCCTCAATGGCGCTTACATCAGAAGTGAATCGTTTCTTCAACTGTTCCCATACCTCCAGCCAAAGATTACAGCACTCTTTTAGCCTTCTTTCTTCTTTAAGGTCATAGCCTCTCTGCATCATCACATCTAAATGCTCGTAATTATTCCTCCTTCGCTGCTTCATTTGCAATCACATCCTCAATAGATACAATATTTTTCTTTATTGTATATAAAGTATAACTTATACCTATAAATTTAATTTAGGACGCAGATTTACAGAGATTTACACGGATTTTATTTTCTTCTGTATTAATCTGCATTAATCTGTGTCAATCAAGAGCCAGATGGTTCTACTTTAAACTTCCACCAGGTCAGTATGTCCAAATCCCAGCTCATAATTAAGAACTGAAATGATCTTAGGCGTAATTCTGACCACCGCCAATGCCATTGGGTCTCTTGGTTGTGGCATATCTGCTACCAGGGGAAACTTTTTCACAAAGCAGTTCATCGCATACCCAAACGCATCAGGATTTGTTAGAACTTCGGCAGTTGCTGCCATGGAAAGACCCGTGATCTTTTCCCAGTCCTCATATTCTTTGTCAATAGTCAAAGATACTTTGTTGCAGCTCGTGATATTTTTTATCTTCTGGCTATCTCTTGCAGTGACAAAATAGATAGTCATACCATCATTTACATAGGTAACGGTGGTAGCCTGCGGATAACCGTCCTCGCGTAAAGTAGCTAAGGTCAAGATATTATGATCTTTCATAATATCAAGCACAAAATTTTCCACTTTCTTGTCCATAGTCTTTCGCCTCTTTTTTTTCTATAAGGGAGTAAACCCACAATAATTAAGCTACATGTGTTTCAGAGTATATAATATTTTCGATTACATACATCAAGAGCAAAATTGTATTTTTTACATATAAAGAAGCAGAAATAAATAGAAAAGATTATATATACCCTCCATCCATAAAAAACATAGTAAGAGAAAAAATGGTATTAGCGATACTTGCGTTTATTAAATGTGGTATTCCTCGTTATTATGTTCATAATTGGCACGTTTTTCGGTGACCTATTAGAAACAGCAATTAAAAAGTAATAGTGTACGTACGTGCACCCGCGAATGAACCTCCCGGGACAAAAAAGGTCGAAAGAAGCTTGCAATTAGCTTATTTTTTCGTCATTAATTTTAAATCAAAACAATATAAACTAACAGTCAATAACCCTTATTCTAAATAGACAGAATAACAAAAAATGGATACCGGAATAATCATAGGGATATTAAGCATCTTTTTAGCTATTATAAGTATCCTTTTAGCTATTGCCTTTAAATTGATAGGATACCTAAATAAAAGAAGAAAGCTTCTAAACTCTATTTATGACGTCAAATGGAAAAGCACAGCGAAATTAAGAGCAAAAGAAGTAATGGGAGAACGAGGTTCACCAAAAATAGGCTTTCGTGATTATTATTCCTCGAGACCAGAAGACGAACGGATATTAGCGAAAATAGAGAATAGAGAAAACGTACTGATTGTTGGCCCTCCACTGGCAGGAAAGACAAGAGCAGCATATCACGCTTTTAAAAGGTTGAACAAGACCCATGATGTTATAATTCCCAGATGCGATCACATAAACACAGAGACCTTTTTAGTACCCTGGAATTGGAAATCTTGGCGTCCTCGAATCTTGTTTCTTGATGATATACACAAATATGTAGAAAAGAAAGGCTTTGAACGTTTGCTCAGGGCTTTTTTAGATACTGATACCATAATCGTTGCCACCTCTCGTTCTGGCATAGAGTATAAAAAGATAGAGGCAAGGATTGGCGGCGGTGATATAGACCCGGCACTGATTTTTGGTGGTTCCGGTATAGAACTAAAAACAATCACGGAAGAAGAAGGTAAACGAATTGCCGATGCGGTTAATATACCCTGGGCCAATGTAAAATTCAATTTTAATGGCACAGTAGGCTCAATTTTACTGCCTTTACGAGAGATGGAGATAAGATTCGGTCAATGCGAGCGAGAAGAAAAAGCTATTTTAAGAGCGATTAAATTGCTTTTTTATTCTGGTATTTACAAGGCGAAGCAATTCTTCCCTCTTGACTGGATAAAGATCGCTTGTAGTAATAAAGGACTAGAAGGGGAAGATTATGCATGGAGCAATTGGCTAGAGCGATTAAAAGAGAAAGAGTTCGTGAAATTAGAAGCGGACGGGGTTTTGGTAGAAGAAGTATATCTGGAATACCTAGTTAAACTGGAGACCGAACAAACGAAATTGCAAGTGTTAGAAGAGATGAGCGGTGTTTTTTCTGATATTCCTGAAGCAATATTCCTGCTTGGAAACAAGGCATGTGAGTTTGGAACCGTAGAGTTAGAGAAAGCGGAGTTCATGAAGCTTGCAATAGAAGCATATGAGGAAGCGTTAAAAATATACACAGAGAGCGAATACCCGGAAATTTTTCCGGTTGTAGAACGGAATCTAAAATTAGTCAGAGATTTTTGTGGTGGGGATTAAGGATTGTAATTGTTTTGGGATTAAAAAATCCACCGGAGATAGAGCAGTTGCTACTCCTCTAACCCTTCAGTTATTTTATCTAATATTGACCCCAGCAAGTATCCGAAGTCTCCTCTCCCAGATATCAAAACCCTTCTTTGCTGCAAACCAATCAAAAAAGTCGTCGCGGTCATCTAACTTACCAGACCCCCACTTATCCCTGAACAGATCAGAATTCATGTTATATTTTTCTTCAAATCGCTTGCATATGTCCCCATACTTTTTTTTCTTATATCCGGCAATGTGAACATCCCGAATCAGTGCCGACTTTATAATACTGCTTACTTCATGATGCGGATATCCATTCTTAAAATCAATTTTCATCGCCATTTTGGTTCTAGTATATAAAGTATAACTTTTACCTATAAATTTAATTTAATTTAGGACGCGGATTTACACGGATTTAATTTCTTCTGCGTTCATCTGCGTTCATCTGTGTCAATAATTTATTTTCTTGTTCCCCTATACATTTTATAGTAGAAAATTGAGCGTTTATTCCACATCAGTCACGAAAATTTCCACTTCTTTCTTCAGCGCGACAACATATTCGCCGTCTTTATCTTTTTCGCATTCACACATTATTTGCGCGAATATGAGTATTACAGCACGAAATCAGGAATAATAAAGACCTAGAGTTATATAAAACTAGGAGATTACACTTTTAATATTTTTGTGATTAGTTTATTAACATCATCAGCAGCAACATCCACCATATCCCGGGTCATTTCATTCTCGTAAAAATTCCTGTGTAGGGCATTAGCAGAATAGAAAAGACGGATAATTTCTCTATCTTTTCTCTCCTTTGAAAGCGCACTCACGAAAGACCACAAGCCACCATGCTTATCCAAACTCAAGCCACGTTCTGCTGCGATTCTCTTAACAGCAAGAGCAGCAGCACCCCACAGCTTTTCAGATGCCTGAATGAGGTCACCTTCCTTCAAAAGTTCCTTTGCCTCGGCATGATATTTTTCACTTAGGGTCTGGTACTGCTCTACTAGATCTTCGGGGTCTAATTCCTCGTCCAAATTCTTACGCAATATCTCGACCCCTAACTCGTCTGGTAAATACCCAGACTCGGCAGCTTTTACCTTTAACTTATCGCTCAGTTTTCGGGGCACTATTATAGTCGCCATTTTATTGTACTATATAACTATATGTTTTTTTGTTAAACTATATTTTTGCTACCGGAAAGATAGAAAAAGGTTGTTTGGAGCTTGTTAGCAGTGAGCTGCCAAAGAAGCATGGGTTGAAGTTAAGATAGCTTTCACACATTTTTATTGATTAGAATCATACACCTTTATATATAGAACATAAATGCTAGTATTATTAATGTAAAGGATAATATCTCCTGCATTTTAATCTGTGTTTTTAGTGTGATAGAGATGGAGAAAGAGGAAGAGGAAGAGTGGGGGAATCCCGTCAGGGAAGAAATCGAGGAATTAATAGAAGCAGGCGATCTCAGGGGCTTGCTCCATAAAGCGGGCGAGTTGCACGGGCATTTATGCGGGCATCTGGCGTATGGAGTGAAGGCAGGCTATATAGCAATGCGAGAATTAGGTCTGAAAAGCAAGGGTATGGAAGAGGTAATTGCAATTATCGAGACCAATAACTGCTTTAGCGACGGTGTACAAATGGTTACGGGCTGTTCCTTTGGAAACAACGCCCTGATATATCGCGATTTCGGCAAGACCGCTGTAACCGTGGCGAAAAGGGATGGGACTGCAATAAGAATAAGTTTAAATCCCGAATTTGAGGATAGTCGTAAAGATGTGTACCCCAAAGCATATAAGCTGTTCGATAAGATAGTAGCAAAGCGTGAAAAGCCAACTCCAAAAGAGCATGAAAGATTGATGCAGTTGTTTTCCGAGCTGTCAATTGCGGAATTGGAAGAATCCACAGATGAGATGTTCATAACAAAGCGTCTGGAAATTGTAGTGCCTGAATACGCGCCCATTTTCGATTCGGTGAGATGTACGATTTGTGGCGAGAACGTAATGAAAAGTCGTGCTGTGGCAGAGAAAGGTGAATATTTTTGCTTCCCGTGCTATAACCGAGGATACTATCAGATGGATGGCTCAGGTATTTCATTCGAGGAAGAGAAAATTCTTCAAGGTAACGGCTGAGAAGAGGTGCTAACGAAGATGAAATATAAACATATCGCAATTGTAACCTTATCGTCAATTCTACTGTTCGCGTTAGCGTTGTTAACAGGCTTGGCCATCGCCAGGGCGGATTCTGAAAGCACAAACGCTGGAGAGGTAACATATATTATTGCAGACCCCACGGGTGATTGGGGCTATCCCTCGCCTCATGGACACTATCCCAGGGGTCCCGGATACCTACGGATGAGTTATATCTTTGACACACTGCTATGGAAGGACAAACAAGGTTTCGTGCCCGCACTTGCCACCGATTGGGAGTATATCGAAGATGAAAATGCATTCCTGTTCCACTTGCGCAAAGACGTTACCTGGCACGATGGTGATAAGTTTACGGCTGACGATGTCGCTTTTACCTACAATTATGTTAAAGAACATCCTTCATGGTGGGTGGACCTCAAATCCGTGGAGCAGACTGAGGTACTTGACGAATATACCGTGAAGATATACTTGAAAGAGCGTTATGCCCCTTTCCTGAGCGATGTTGCAGGAGCATTAGCCATCATCCCAGAACATATATGGCAGGATGTCGAGAGTCCAAACGAATTCAGAGAACCAGAAGCGCTTATAGGAACCGGACCATATAAACTCGTTGATTACAGCAAAGCTCATGGCACATATCTCTATGAAGCCAACAAGGATTACTATCTGCGAAAACCTGACATAGATCGCCTACAATTTGTAAAAATCAGTGAAGAGATGGCCCCTACGGCATTAATGAGAAAAGAAGTTGCCGCTGCTGCCATCCTACCGGAAACCGTGGAGGAGGTAAGAGGTAAGGGTTTCGTGATATTAAACCAATCAGGGAATTGGAATGCTAAGCTCATGATAAACCACGAAAAGGAGCCCATGTCTTCTAAGGTGTTTAGGCATGCTCTCGCCTATGCAATAAACAGGACTGAACTGGTTGCGATCGGAGTACGAGGACACGCAATTAAAGGGAGCCCTGGACTGCTTGCTCCTATCAGTCCCTACTACAATCCGGACATTATAAAATATGAATACGATCCGGGACGTGCGAAGGATATTCTGGAAAGCATGGGCTACCAATTGAAAGAGGACGGTTACTATTGGAAGAATGGTGAAATACTTGAGCTGGAGCTCATAACTGCCACACGTATGGGTTTTGAACGTATCGCCGAGATAATTGCACGTCAGTTGGAGGCTATAGGGCTAAAAGTCAACGTCAAAAGTCTCGAATCAAAAACCCTTGATTATAGAGTCATTAATCAGCAATTCGATCTGGCTATAAGCGGACATGGTGGGATCGGTGGCGATCCAGTAATCATGAACAAAGTAATCCTTGGCAAGTTCGGATATAGTGCGAATTACACAAAAAATGATACTTTGAACCAGTTACTCGAAGCGCAGTTGCATGAGATGGATCAGAAAAAGAGGAATGCGATAGTGAGAGAAATACAGAAGATATATGCAGAGGAACTCCCTGCTTTGACGCTTTACTACCCAACGTGGTACTGGGGACATGACGGTAGCGTTGACCTTTATTATACCCTGGGCGGTGTTGCATCCGGTATACCCATCCCACTGAACAAGCTGGCTTTTATGGTCTACAAAGGCGATCTAGCGGCTCCAGTGCCCACAGCTACTAGTGCTCCCGCACCTGCAGCCACAGAAACACCAGTTCCTGGTTTTGAACTTGTAATTTCGATCCTTGCACTAACTACGATGGCGTATCTGGTAAAAAGACGAAGAAATGACTGACCGAAAAAGATGAAGATACCAGAAATTGGAACCTATGCGATTTCCTTCCTCATACTATTAGCCCTAATATTTTTACTACCACGGCTGATGCCTGGCGACCCGCTTACCGCGATCTGTGGCGAAGAAGTTCTTGTTGAGATGACGCCGGAGCGGAAAGCCGAGCTAATGCACCGCTTTGCTTTAGATGCACCACTATGGAAACAGTTTTTCGTTTATCTAACAGCAATGATGCACGGTGATTTCGGATACTCATACTTACTATAACGCCCCGGTATTAGGAGTGATTCTTGAAGCACAACCATGAACCCTGCTTCTCGTTGGCTCTTCGCTTCTTCTTTCCACAGTACTAAGCATAATTATAGGAATAGAGTCTGGCTGGAGACGTGGTAAGATCACTGATAAATTCCTGCTAACCACAACCATGATTTTAAATGGCTTTCCGAACTTCTTCATCGGCATTATTCTACTGCTCCTATTTGCCGTTTATCTCGGCTGCCTACCGCTCCAGGGCGCGAAAACGCCTTATTCCGATCTATCTGGTATAAATAGCATGCTTGACATAGCCCGGCACCTTGTGTTACCTCTTATCGCATTGACGTTAGCGCAGATACCTGGTTCTTATCTCCTGATGCGGAATACGATGATAACCACGCTGAAGGAGCCCTTTGTCCGGACAGCAAAAGCAAAAGGTCTATCCGAGGTGGCAGTGAGATATAAACACGCAGGTAGGAACGCGATGCTTCCAATTGTCACTACAACAGGAGTAAGAGTGGGTATTATCATTACCGGCGCACTTTTCATTGAAATAATCTTCTCGTATCCTGGTGTGGGTCTTTTGAGCTATAACGCGCTGCTCATGCGCGATTATCCGATTCTACAAGGCGTTTTATTCATTGTAGCTGTATTTGTTATACTCGCCAACTTCGTCGTTGATCTGCTATATACAAGGATCGATCCGAGAATAGGAGTGGATAACGCAGAATATGCACATTAACTACTGGCATGAACTAACGCGGAACAACTTTGGAAAGCTCGGGTTAGCTATGCTCTGCCTCGTGCTCTTTATCGCGATATTTGCACCTTTTCTTGCTCGTTATGACCCGGGGGAGCCAAGCCATACAATCCTTATGCCGCCTTCATTCGATCATTGGTTAGGAACAAACGATATAGGACAGGATATTTGGAGTCGACTATTATGTGGAGCGAAAAACTCCCTCTTAGTAGCTTTGGGTGTGGGTGTATTCACAACCCTGCTCAGTACTGTTATCGGAGCCGCTGCTGCCCTGGTCGGTGGATTATGCGATAGGATACTAATGAGGCTGATAGATGCCCTTATAGTGATACCAGCATTTATAGTAATCATTTTAGTAGCAGCCTATGTCCTGCCTAATGTTTGGACTCTTATCTTTCTCATTTCTATCTTGACGTGGCAGGGCGGAGCGAGACTGGTAAGGGCACAAACACTGTCACTAAAGGAAAGAATGAGTGTTTACGCCGCAAGAACGTTTGGTGCAAATAAGCGGTATATCGTAATCCGGCATATAATTCCTAACCTCAGCCCAATTCTGTTCGCGGTATTTATACATAGCGCAACGCGGGGCGTATTTATGGAAGCGGGGTTGGCGTTCCTCGGTATAGCAGACATATCAACAGTGAGTTGGGGGTTGATGATGCATCACGCACTCAGATTCTACTATCTTGATGTCTGGAAGTGGTGGCTCATTCCAACAGGACTTGCCCTCTCTGTTACGATAATGGCTCTCGTATTTATTGGACATGCATTTGAAACCGCTATGGACCCACGTCTACGGGTGATGGAGCAGGAAGATTGGCAATGATAGAACTAAGAGAACTGGAGGTGAGGTACGGCAAAAGAAGAGTATTACACAACATAAATCTGACGTTGAAAAGGGGTGAATCACTATCCATTGTAGGCGAATCGGGAGGTGGAAAAACCACTCTTGGGCTTAGCATTATAGGACTTGTAGAGGGCTCCGTCAGGGGTGAGATTCTGTTTGACGGTACGAATTTAGTGGCGCTGGCGGAGAAAGAGTGGAAGGAGATACGATGGAATCGAATCGCAATGGTATTCCAGAACGTAGAAAATGCGTTAAACCCCCTGTATACCGTTCTGGACCAGGTATCAGAGCCTATTGTGGCGCATAAATTAGGCGGTAGGAACGAAGCGACGAGACGTGCTGGCGAACTATTGAGTATGGTGAATCTACCAACGGGGCGTTTTTTTGCCTATCCTCATCAGTTGAGCGGCGGAGAGAAGCAGCGGGTGTTGATTGCAATGGCACTGGCAAACGATCCTGATTTGATTATTCTGGACGAGCCCACAACAGCTTTAGATGCTCTCACCAGAGTAGAAATAATTAACTTGATGCATACCGTGTGTAATGAGCGGAAGCTGACAATACTTCTATTAACCCATGACTTCTACGCAGCTTCCACGCTCTCTGATAGAATGGCAGTGCTATACGGGGGTAGAATCGTAGAATTTGGTTCCACTCCTGTTCTTCTCTCTAACCCTCGACATCCATACACGAGAGGGCTGCTCAGATGCTATCCGAGCATGACAACAACGAAGGACCTGCAGGGGATAAAAGGCAGAATGGAGTTCGTTGATGTCGGCTGCCCTTTTTACCCGCGTTGCACACAAGCAATAGAAAAGTGTCGTCAAGGTGCGCCGCGGTTAGAAGAATATGACGGGCGGCTCATTGCCTGTCATAGAGGCGGAATCATACCGCTCTTAGAGTTGAGGGACCTGAGAAAGTCATTCGATTCCTTGAATGCGGTTGAGTCTATTGATCTAACGCTGTATGAGGGAGAGACTTTAGCTCTGGTCGGGGAGTCGGGTTCGGGGAAGACAACAACAGCAAAGCTAATCATGGGCATTTTTGACGCTACGGAAGGTCGGATATACCTTGAAGGGAAACAAATCCTCGGCAGGGACAAAAGCTTCTATCAACGGGTTCAAATGATCTTCCAAAACCCAATGGAAGCCTTAGGTCATCGCTTTTCCGTTCGAGAAGCGGTAAGAGAACCTTTAGACATACAAAAACTGGGTAATCGCGAGCAGCGAGAAAGTATAGTGCGGCACATTCTGGAGGAGGTTGAGTTGCCTTCCTCAGAGACATTCATGAATAAATATCCGCATCAGTTGAGTCAAGGCGAAGCGCAAAGAGTTAGCATTGCTCGGGCACTCGTACTGAATCCCAAGCTGCTCATTGCTGATGAACCGACCTCCGCCCTGGATGCCAGCACGCAGGCAAAGGTCGTGAAGCTATTGCTTAATCTGCAAGAGAAGCGGGGGATAGGTATGTTCTTCATCACGCACAACCTCGCCCTGGCAAGGAAGATAAGTGATAGGGTTGCAGTGATGTTGAGAGGGAATATAGTGGAGGAAGGACCTTCAAATGAGATAATAAGTAATCCTCTGCACCCGTACACTAAAGACCTGCTGAAGGCTGCGCCCACACTGAGTTCAAATGTTCCCCTGATGCCAAAACAGACAAGTAAGAAAAATGATGGGTTCGGGTGCCCGTATGCAAATAGGTGCGATAAGGCACTAGAAGTCTGTTTTAACGAAAAGCCGCAATTGATTATCTTTGGCTCTCATAGGATTGCATGTATGAATCTATTGTAATATAGTTGAACATACTCTATTGGAAAAGCGGCCATTTGTTACTAACAAGGAATTCGATGCTTAATGTATTGGACGAGGAGTATATACGGACAGCGAGGGCAAAGGGCCTGGGTGAGTGGTATATTATACGCAGACACGCATTGAAGAACGCAATATTTGCATATCCGGGTGTTGGTTTGCTGGTCTCAGATGCGATTTCAGCACATGATTATCCGCTATTGCAGGGTGCATTTTTGTTTTTCGCGTTTGCAATCCTCGCGGTAAACTTCATTGCCGATAGGATATACGAGCATTTGGATCCAAGGGTGAAAGAAGAATGATCGAAGCTACAATCAGTTTCATGAAGCAGTATAAGAATAGCAAGCTCGGATTGGTGGGATTAGGACTACTGATTTTCTTTCTGCTAATAGCAGTTTTTGCACCTTATATCGCACCTTATGATTCGCATCAAAGGTCCGAAAGCACAGAACATCCAAATTCTGAGCATCCGCTCAGAACAAACCATGTAGGGCAGGATATATTAAGCGAGTTGATCTATGGCACAAGGGTTTCTCTGTTCATCACGCTGTTTGCTTCCATCGCAGCCGTGGGTATAGGGATTCTTATTGGGCTTGTTGCAGGTTATTTCAAGCGATTCGACTTTTCCCTTATGCGGCTTACTGATTTGTTCCTCACGATTCCAAAACTGCCACTAATAATTATAATCGCAGCATTCATGCTTCCTAGCGTCTGGAATCTCGTATTTGTATTCGCTATATTTGAGTGGGCTATCACCGCCCGCATCATACGATCGGAGGTGTTAACGTTAAGGAACAGGAATTATGTGGAGGCTACAAGGCTGTTTGGTGCTAAAGATTCGCATATCTTGGCCTGGCACATCTTTCCATACGTGGTTCCACTGGTGTTTGTACAGTTGGTCCTGGTCTCAAGATATATAATACTTGCAGAATCTGGATTGAGCTTCATTGGGCTTGGAGACCCAACAGCAAAGAGCTGGGGCATGATGCTGCATGATGCTTTTGCATATCCCACGATATTTATATCAGATCCGTGGATGTGGTGGATGCTGCCAGCCGGTTTATGTATTGTGCTAACGATACTCTCATTTACGTTCATCGGATATGCGCTGGAAGAGATAGTGAACCCGAGTTTGAAGAAGTCGCCGTGGATTTGAATTGAATCTGATAGAACACCCTAAACCACGAGATTTCAGAGATTGTCACAAGAAAGCATAATATCCAACTAAAATCAAATATTTATTGACACAGATTAACGCAGATTAACGCAGAAGAAATTAAATCCGTGTAAATC
>CAZOEM010000044.1:0-11973 GCA_964578735.1 uncultured Halobacteria archaeon
AAATGCCCTCCTCGTTATCTGATATTATATTGTTATCTAAGATGCTCTCGTTAGATGATTCCAAATAGACACCGTAAAAACCGTTTCTTATTGTAAATCCGCTGATTTCAACGTTGTCTGCGGTTACATTAACACAACTACCACTCCCGCTACCATTAATAATTGTAGTGTTCTTGTCCTCGCCTATTAATTTCAGGGGCTTATCTATGATTAAATGCTCAAAGTATGTCCCAGAAGAGACGTTTATATTATACCCCCTGCTCGCTGCGTCTATTGCTGCTTGAATCGTTGGATAATCTGCGGGAACACGTATAACTTTAGAAGGTGTTAGTGAAAACGTACCGTCTGACGGATCTTCGCTTGTTGATGTACCATCACTCGCAACCGCTTTTATCATATAATTCGTGCCAGCACTTAATCCATCAGTGTTCCAGGTTCTATTCCATAGCCCATCTTTATCGGTTCCTGAGACTTTTACGCCTTCACCAATTAAATTCCAGTTGGAACCACCATCACGTGAATAATAGAAGGTTACCCCTGTAACTGCTGCATCATCAGTTGCGTGTGCACTTACCTCCACTTGTGTTCCAATTGGTATAGATTCTCCACCATTTGGATAGCGTACAGTCACCGATGGCGGATTTTCTGCATATGTAGCAGATATGTCAAACTGTACGGTAGTACCGGATGCACCTATAATTTGTGTTCCTTCATTGATTGCAATGCCATTGATATAGATATATGCGATATCACTATCCTGTGCTGCGGTGGTTACACCGGGATCAGAATCCATTGGCACTTTCAGAACATAATAATCTGTGTCGGACATATCACCCATCGTGTAACTTACTAATTCTATGCCATCAACTTTCAACGACACAACATCGTCATCCTGAGCTGTAAGAATTTTCCAATTTAATGTCGCGGTGCCATAAAGTGTATATGGTTGCTGCGGTATCGCAGTTACCACACCAATGCTAAAACAAAGAGTTGCGATTATTAACGCAATCTTCACGTGCCGTGCAATCCTCTTTACATACAAGTTATTCAGTTTCTTGCTCATTTTTTCACGCTCCCAAAGTCCATGTGTCAGACGATTTCATATCTATCCAATAACCTTTTCCTGGTTCCATGATTGTGAGGTCATTCAAAAAGTCCGGACCCGTTAGATCATAACGTTTCCAGTTTCCAGTTTCGTATGACCAGACCGAATTCCAGTTGCCGTCCACTGAGTTCATGGCTTCAGTTGTTGACATACTACTCAAGGAATTGTAGCCCACGAGATTCCAGCCTGCGGAGAGTGAAATTGATTTGACTGTTGGTTCACTGCCTGATACAGATAACGTGTCTTCAGATTTCATATCTATCCCGTAGCCTTTTCCGGATTCTATGGTCGTGAGGTCATTTAAAAAGTCGGGACCCGTTAGGTCATAACGGTTCCAGTTGCCGGCTACTGAGTTCATGATGTCAAGGATGTCGGTATCCTCAGGCATTAATGGCAGAGAGATCAGGTTCCAGCCGGTGTGGAGTTGGAGGGAATACAAATCTTGTCCAGCATCTGTTTCTATCGCATCTGGCTTTTTTGTTTTAATTGTTGTGCCATCGCCATATTTGTCGATTTCCATTCCATTGTGTAGGTAGGATTTTCTTGGCTTACATCAACGGTTGCTTCAGTAGTCTCTGAGATCGGGACGTCCAAGTAAGTTACTGTTGTGGTTTGTGTCTCTGTGCTCTGCGCAAGTGTAAAATCAAATTCACCAGAATCTAATGCCTCTACTTTGAACGTAATATCTTCATTTTGATTCAATATCATGATGCTTTCGGACTCAGAATCAGGACCCGTGTAATATGCGCTTGGTATCTCAAGATCAATATCTCCAAGTTCCTTCACACCCACATGCCTTCCCTGAGAATCATAGGCATGAAGGTTCGCTGGACATTCGAGAGATGAAATGATTGCTTCAGGTAGAGTGACCCCATAATCAGAACTTCTATCAAAATTATGCTCATCTACAATAAAATTTAACCTGATTAATGTCGGTGATTCTCGGAGTAAGCAATTAGCGTATCCACTATAATTAGATCCATAAGGACCACCACATACACTTAATCGATTATAAGGATCCCAAACGTGCCATTCTCCATTATAATACATTTCAGCCCAACCATGACCCCATTTCCCAGGTCCTTCAACCCGATCATCTCCGTTTCCATAAATGTATCTTGATGGTATCCCAGAAGTCCTTCCTAAAGCTACTAAGAATACTGCGAAGCAATCACAATCGCCAATTGGTGGATCACTACTAGTAGATTTAATATCATTAACATACTCATTAATATCTTCAGGAGGTATCGGTGATGGTATTGGTGTTAAATCATCTGTTCTAGTCATACTATTAAGTAAAAACGTGTTAAATTCTTCAATAATATATTCTTCTTCATTAATAATATTGACATGGTGTTCTCTCCAATTAGATGCCATAATCATTAACATTTCACCATCATGATTTCTTATGTTTGTTGGGGTACGATGAGGTTTAAGAGTATACATAATTTTACATATGATGTATGGAATTCCTGTTAATCCTATCCCAGAACAATCACGCCATCCACTTTCTTCATCCATCCAATATTTATATAAATATTCTGCAGAGAGTCCACTATCAAAAGGATTAAGAATAACATAGAAATTATTACTCCAATAATCGGTTCCCTCTATTCTAACCCTATAAAGACTTACAGGTAAATCTTGCACTATAAGATCAAACTCGGAATCACTAGTGGTTATATCATAAAATCTCGGTTTCGTTTCCTTCTCCCATTTATCTCCCCTATCTATATCATAGTTATTGTTTGTATCGTTCCAATATTCAACTATATATGTGTACTCATAAGGGTTTTGAACGCACACTTGAGGATGCTGTAGGTCATAAACTTTAGTGCCTTTGAAGAATACCTGAAGAGGTTCATCGTAATAGGGGAGATCACCAGTTACAATGAGGTTGGGAGGATCAGGATCCTGTAGAACGACCTCATAATCAACCTTAACCTTCTCAAGCAATATTCTATCATACCAACGAGACCACTTCAATTCCAAAATTTTCATTGTTATAGTTCCAGATGGCACATCCAAATTGATTTCATCCCCCACTGTGAAATATTCCTTAGTCACATTTCCCTCCCAATTCATTAGAAGTCTGTCTTTAAACCTATCAGTCCCGCCGTAAATCCTTGTTTCTGTGTAGTAATCGTCGGTATTATCACCCCAAACCTTCATGACAAAATCTTTGTTTTCGCCAGTTAAGAGTACTAAGTCCCCATGTGTTGATGTCCATGCAATTCTATCGAGCTTATCTTTCTCACTAGAATATGTGGTAATTCTATAGTATATCTTTACCCTAATTGCTGGCCCTTTAACTTCGTCATACTTATACTTGTTGGGCCATAGCTCTATCATCCCTTTTGAAGCATCTAATAAGCGCATATGTTTGGATACAGACGAAGGCTCATATTGGGCCGCATCCCAGAATAGTACTGGACTTATACTCCGAAGGTTTTCACCGGTCTCCGCAGCGATCTTTATCTGACTTGCATCCCAGTCAATATAAAAACTTACAGTGAAATAATCATCATTAGTCCCACAATCGAATTTAGCATTTTCATCAGTTTTTATCCAGCGATAAGCCTGCTCCTCCATGAAGTGAGCTGAATCCTCCAATTGTATTTTATCCATACCAATAAAGGTGCCTTTGTATAACCCAAAAACTTCTACACGATCCCCTACTCCCGCTTCGATGGTAAAAGCAGATTTATGCGCCCATACTGATACAGTCTCTCCGGCTTCGAGTTTACCATCGGGATCAGATACTATTTCATCCACACGGACATCAAACTCATAGGAAGATATGGGTGTACCTTCGCCTGTAATTTCACCAATGAATTTAACAGGTATGTTCTCACCTTCACATACATCCATCGAATACTTCTTAACATACCAGCCCTGCTGGTCAGTATCACCCGATGTTGGATCTCTTTCGTAGTTACCCTCCGCATCGTTCTTTAATGCCGCTCGCACTAAAAACTCAATCGCATCCGAACCGCTATTTGGTTTGACGTTCATTGTGAGTGTATGCTTTTCTCCAGCGTCCCAATTTGTCTCAAAAAGTTCAACAAGAGGATCAACCGACGTCATCTGCTCGCCTTTGCTATTCCATAATGACCAAAAACCTTTTGGATATAGTTTATTATAGCCGTTTCCTGTTCCGCTTACAACAGATACCTCTTCATCATTGGGAAAAGACACAGAGATATACCCTTCGCTTGACATTCCCCCTTTATTTTCCACAGTCACCGATATTGTCGCATCCTCACCTTCTTTGACGCACGTTGTCGGATAGGTGACTTTAATGATTTCCGGGGCGGGTTTTTCTCCTGGACACACATAAAAATCGTAACACTTGGTACAATCATACGACTGCGCGGTAACCTCACCGCCAGCTCCTGCTGCTGCAATGGGGGGGCTAGTCTCACCCCAGTAAAAGCAAATCTGCCAATTGCAACAATTTTTGGATGTACCTTTGGGTATTGTGTAATGAATCGCCCCTCCGTTACTTATATCACCACTTTTACGAACCGTGCCAGAACAGTCCTTAATCTCGTAATTGACAGAACCAGAAGATGTAGAAACGGTCGCGTGCATGGTCTCGCTTTCGTTATATTTCGGCTTGTCAAACGTAACATTAGGCGGATTAGCACAGGGATTGCACCAGTTATCAGGCATGCTGACCCAGCGGTAGACAATATTACATTCGAAATTTATGGTTTTCGAGGCAGAACGGCTGTTCTTGGTTATCTTCAGCGTATGCGTTCCTTCTTTCACATAAAACGCACAGTATCCATCAGGAGTCCCATCTTGCCCCTCTGTGAATTGATACACACCATCTACATATAGTTTATATCCAACACAAGTGTCATCATCTATTATTACATAAACCTCACAGGTTGTTTTGGGACACACGTAGAACTTGTAGCACTCGGTGCAGTCATAAGACAGCGCAGTAACCTCTCCACCTGCTCTTGCTAAGGCCATTGGTGGGATATACTCATCCCAGTAAAAGCAAATCTGCCAATAACAACATTTGGATGCACCTTTGGGGATTGTGTAAGATATTTTCTTACCATTACTCGTAGTCCCACTTTTACGTACCGTGCCACCACAGTCCTTAATTTTGTAATAGACCGAGTTATGGGATGTTGACACTGTCGCGTGTACGGTATCCCCCTCGTAATATTTTGTCTTATCAAATTTGACTGTGGGTGGATATTTACACTCATCATCATCTCCATCTTCACACCAGCAATGGGGCATGCTGACCCAGCGGTAGGTAGTACCACACTGGAAATAGTTGGCTTTTGATGCAGAGCGACCGTTCTTGGTTATCTTTATGGTATGTGTCCCCGCACTCACATCAAACGCGCAGTAGCCATCAGGAGTCCCATCTTGCCCCTCTGTGAATTGATACACACCATCTACATATACCTTGTATCCTTTACAGCATGGGTCCTCTATCTTAACATATACATCACAGCCCAGTGCGCTTACAGTTTCACGTGTATCCTCTGGAACGTCTGTTAAAATGACTATATTGGTATCGTTGCCGGAATCACTACTCAATACTCCTTCCTGCGTATCATTTAGATATATCTCAGGCAGATCTGCATCGGGTACGGGTCACAATCACCACTGCTTGGGGATTTTTCCGTAAATGTGTTTTCTAACACAATTAAAGGATTTGATACGCCTGTGGTATTATCACTATCATTCACGGCAAAGACCGAAACAGGCATCACACTCATAAAAATCACAATCATAACCAAAAAGCACAATACATTTCTTATCTGTTTCTTCTTCGCCATCTTTTTAGCTTCATCCTTAGAATTTTATCCGCACCTGGAGATACTAAAAAATCATAGCATTTAAAACATACAGTTGCTTTTCTCAATTTTCATACTATATAACTCCTCTAGGCACCCCCACCAAAAACGCTTCATAGTTATTGCCCGAACCATCGGCTGTATCGTTTAGCCATAGTTAATAACTGATCTTCCCACACCCAATTAACCGATCATCATACGATATCTTTAAATACCCATCTCTTTTAATAGATAAATAGGGAGACGTATTAATATGAGCGCACTAAAAGCAATATGGGAGTTTTTAAACCCGTCGCAGGCCAATATGGCGTTGTATAAAAGTCTGTCAGAGTTAGTCACTGCGAAGTTGGAAGCGCCGCAGCTATCGATAAGAGCCGCTAAGAAGTGGGGGATTCTGAATTTATCCATTTCATTTCACTACGATCAGATAAAGGAGTTGAAAAAACTCTTTATTAAGGGTGTAATACCCTTAGAAGACTTCCTCTCGTATTCCTCTAGCAATACAAAGGTCTGCGATGCGACATATCTGAAAAGGGAAGGAAAGAAGGTTTACGGTGCAAAGCTGATTAAAAATTACGTGGTTGGGTGTTATGAGCTATTGCAGGATGTTTTATTCACAGTAGAGCGATATAAAGGCTTGAACTTCATCGACAACTTCAGGATCGTCAATCACAACAAACGACATCTTACTAAGCCGCAAGAGATTAGAAAAGCGATAAAAACGGGTAAAATAAAAAAGGGGATTGGATTATCATCGATGGTGGTTTAAAATCGGGCGACCTCATGAGAGAAGCGAGGAAAGCGGGTGTACATGTGCTGACTCGATTGAACTCAAATCTTGTTGTCGTCCGATTCGGCACCAAATTCAGAAAGGAAGACTTATTAAGCAATATTAAACCAATTCAACGGACGATAGATGGTAAAGGATATATTATCTGTCCGTTCAAAATGTGTATTTGGCAAGGGACTGCTGGAAACCTGTTTTTGGTACGCGGTGAGGGCTATGACGACTTCATCCCACTCTTCACTACGTCCCTCAATACTAAGCCAGAAACGGCTATAATGAAATATAAAGAGAGTGCACAGATAGAGCAGACTAACAAAGAGCTGAAATCCTATTTGGGGCTTGAAAGAAACCATTTCAGGACAAAGGAGAGTAATTATGGCCATATTTTCATACTTTGTTTGGTCTATAATTTCATTCAATACCTGAGGCGGTATCTCACGCATATGAGCTTTAAAGACGTTTTAGAGGGTATATCTGTTTATTTATTGCGAGAACGGCCGCCAAAATACGCGTTTTCAGTTAGAAACGCCTTTGAAGTGGCGCTTGAAAATATTGGCTCTGAAAAGCTCAATAAAATAAATATCGAATTAACAGTGGCCACTCAGCTATCGGGTGAGGTAACTACGTAAAAATGGAAAAAGGAACGGTGTGAAGATCAGTTAGATAAGCTTAGCCGGTGGTGGCATAAAGGGGAGGTGATAGACAAAAAAATTGTTTTTTCTTCCTCATCATCCATATTCCAAGCACCAAAACAATCCTTTAATTGCGCTATGCTCGCACCTACATGTCACCCCTTACTTCTTCTCGCCCTCTCCCGTCACATCATAATCGACATCCACGTAATCGCCTTCGCCCTCTCCCTTCTTCTCTTCTTTTCCTTTATCTTCTCCCGCTTGCTTAGCCGCTTCCTCAGCAGCCATCTTCTGCGCCTCCTGATACACCACAGCAGAAACCTCGTGCAGTGCTTTCGTCAACTCATCCAAATCCGTTTTTATCTGTGCCATGTCCTTTGCCTTTAGCGACTCTTTCAGCTTGTCTTTAGCATGCTCTACATTCTCTCTCTGCTCTTTACTTATCTTATCGCCAAGCTCACTTACCGTCTTCTCCGAAGTGTAAACGAGCGAATCCGCTTGATTTACGAGTTCCACCTCTTCCTTCCGCTTTTTATCCTCTTCGCTGTATTTCTCACTCTCTTTCACCATCCGGTCTATATCATCGTTGGCGAGTTTTGTTGACGCGGTTATACGTATAGATGCTTCTTTTCCCGTACCCATATCCTTTGCCATGACGTTTAAAATCCCGTTTGTATCAATATCAAATGTGACCTCGATCTGAGGAATACCACGTGGTGCCGGGGGGATACCATCTAAATGGAATCTACCTAACGAGGTGTTATCCACAGCCATCGGCCGCTCGCCCTGCGCGACATGGATCTCCACGCTCGTCTGATTCTCGGCAGCAGTCGTGAATACCTGTGATTTCTTCGTTGGTATCGTTGTGTTTCTCTCTATCAATGTAGTTGCAACACCACCTAAGGTCTCAATGCTGAGCGTAAGGGGCGTAACATCAAGCAGAACTATCTCTTCCTTTACCTCTCCGCTAAGGATACCTGCCTGTACCGCAGCACCCCTGGCGACCGATTGCATGGGATCAACACCGCCTTCCGTTTTTTTACCCAGTATCCGTTCAAATTGTTCTTTCACTATCGGCATCCGGGTTGGTCCGCCGATAAGGATTATCTTATCTACGTCGCCAGGCGAGAGCTTTGCATCTCCTAACGCGCTTCTTATAGGTGGCTCGAGCCTTTTCAGTGTCAGCTCGGCGAGCTCTTCTAATTTAGCCCTCGTAAGCGTCACCTCGAGATGCTTCGGCTCGCCACCCACAACGGCAATGAAAGGCAAATTAATAGTAGTAGAAACAGAGGAACTGAGTTCTATCTTCGCTCGTTCCGCTTCGTCTCGTATTCGCTGTGTCGCCGTAAGGTCGTCACTCAAATCTACCCCCTCCTTATCCTTAAATCCCTTTATTAACCACTCTATTACGGCTGTGTCCATATCGGTTCCACCCAGATGAGTATCACCGCTTGTAGAAAGGACCTCAAATACTCCTTCACCTACATCCATGATGGTAACGTCAAACGTACCGCCACCAAAGTCGAGAACTGCAACCTTATATTCTCCACCTTTCCCAAGTCCATAGGCCATTGCTGCCGCAGTAGGCTCGTTTATTATCCGTTTTACCTCAAAACCTGCGATCTCACCGGCATCCTTGGCCGCCTGTCTTTGATTGTCATTAAAATAGGCCGGCACAGTGATAACCGCCGCATCCACAGCCTCACCTAAATACGCTTCGGCATCTGCTTTTATCTTTTGCAATATCATTGACGAGACCTCTTGCGGTGTAAAATTCTTATTTACTGTCTTTACATATATCTTCTCAGAACTCCCCATCTTCCTCTTCACTTCTCTTACAGTACCTTCGGGATTAACCACCGCCTGCCTCTTTGCTGCTACGCCTACTAACCGCTGACCATCCTTTGTGAATGCAACCACCGATGGAAACATCTTCCCGCCATATGCGCTTCCTTCCGCACTAGGGATTATCTTCGCATCACCACTTTCATCAACAAAAGCCGCTTCTGAGTTCGTCGTTCCAAGATCAATACCTATTATTCGCCCCATTTTTTACTCCACCTTCCTCTATTTACAACCTTAAAAATAAAAAATAAAGAGGGAAAAAATTAATATTCCCCTTCCATTCCCGGATAACCGCCACCTGGAGGCATACCGCCGCCACCTGGAGGCATCGCAGCCGCACTCGATGCTATTACATCATCTATACGTAAAATCATCGTTGCTGATTCCGTTCCAGAGCTAATAGCTTGTGTCTTCACCCGTAAAGGCTCGATAACACCCGCTTTTTTCATGTCCGTTGGCTCGCCCTTGAACACGTCTAAGCCGGCAGTCGTCTCACCCTTCTCGTGTGCAGACCTAAGTGCCACGAGCATATCTATGGGGTCTAAGCCGGCGTTCTCAGCAAGCGCCCTTGGTATGACCTCAAGAGCATCTGCAAACGCCTGTATCGCCAGTTGTTCTCTGCCACCTACGCTTGCAGCATAATCACGCAGCTTGAGTGCCAGCTCTATCTCCGCAGACCCGCCTCCGGCTACATACTTGCCATCTTCCAGTGCGCAAGCTACTACTCTTAACCCATCGTTCATCCCGCGCTCTAACTCGTCCACTACATGCTCTGTTCCTCCTCGCAGCAGTATGGAGACCGCTTTCGGATTCTGGCATTCTTCCACGAATATCATCTCTTCTCCGCTTACCTTTCGTTCATCAACCAGCCCTGCTTTTCCAAGATCGTCTGGTCTAACTTCCTCTAAGGTCGTCAATATCTTCCCTCCGGTTGCACTAGCCAACTTCTTCATATCGCTCTCTTTTACTCTTCGAACTGCCATTACAGCGGCCTTTGCCAAATAGTGCTGTGCCAGGTCGTCTATCCCCTTCTGACAGAAAAGTACATTTGCGCCACTCGCTGTTACCTTGTCCACCATCGCCTTCAGCATCTTCTCTTCCTCGTCCAGGAACGATTTTAGCTGATCTGGTGCGGTAATCTCTATTTTAGCATCCACTTCGGTCTTCTCTATCTCAAAAGCGGAATTTATTAGTGCTATCTTTGCATTCTCAATCTTCTTCGGCATTCCCGGATGCACACGCTCCTTGTCTATCACCATACCACTTATCAACTTTGTATCTTCAGCGCTGCCACCTACCTTCTTCTCCAATTTTATGTGGTCTATATCGATCTCATGCACGCCTTTTTCCGTTATCGTTTTCACTGCATTCACTGTAAGGTCGGTCAGCATATCCTTTGCAACCTCAGCACCTTTTCCGGTCATAGAAGTCGCTGCTATCTTCCCCAATAACTTTGTATCATTTGCGGTGATGTCGTATGCCAACCCATCTAAGATTTCGTACGCTTTCTCTGCTGCTAATCTATACCCGGTTGCAATCAATGTCGGATGCACTTCCTGGTCTAGAAGATCCTCCGCTTTCTTCAGCAACTCGCCTGCAATAACTACCGCACTCGTTGTACCATCTCCGACCTCTTCGTCTTGTGTCTTCGCTATCTCCGCCATCATCTTCGCCGCTGGGTGCTCTATATCCATCTCCCTTAATATCGTCGCCCCATCGTTCGTTATGACAACATCGCCCATCGAATCCACTAACATCTTGTCCATCCCTTTTGGACCGAGAGTGGACTTAACTGCAGCAGCAATGGTCTTCGCTGCAAGTATGTTCCTGCTCTGTGCGTCCTTACCTCTTGTTCGTTCACTACCTTCCTTCAATATCAATACTGGTGTTCCACCTAATTGTGCCATTATTTCTATATCACTAGCTGTAAGTATATTTTTAGTTCTATATAAAGGTTACTCTCATATCGAGACCATCCAAAAATTATAATATCTGCTAATAAATGAATTTGCCATCTATGGGACGGGAATCCCTTCTGATTCACTCGTGGAGAGGGATGTAGCAATGAAAAGGCGGCTCGCCAAGGAAACAGAGGACGTCACGATATAGAGAAATATGTCCGGAATAAGGACAGATACAGAAGAAGAAGACTGGGTGAAAGACCTTTCGGAAATGCCGAGAAACGTTCACTAAAGTGCTACTATCCCGGTTTTTTTCAGGTCTCCCTTAGCGGGGATTTTCAATTAAATCGGGAACCTCAACAGTGCAGCAACCCCTCCTAGCCCTTTAAGCCTCTTACCTGGCTCGAACTCGGTGCTGAACACCACTATCTTCCCCCTTTCCCGTTCTACCATTTCAAGTAACGCTTCTATCTCTTCTCTCCCTTTGCCCTTAGCCGTTAGCCCCTTGCCTTTAGCCGTTAGCCCTTCTCCCTTCGCCCTTCTCCCTTCCCCCTTCTCCCTTCTCCCTTCTCCCTTCCCCCTCCTCCATCTCAGGCGCCATAAGCTTCTCATCGCAGACCATAAGGGACTCTATTGCACCATATACCAACGCCTTTTTTACTTCTTCATATCCATACACTGCCTTTACGCCCTCATCTTTGCTTATCTCCGCCATTAACCGGTCCATCAGTGTAACTTCCCGTGTCAGCCGCTCCTCTTTTCTTAGCTGTTCCACCGCGCCCCTTTTCAATACTTCTATGAACCCTGAGACTCCGATTGAAGACGTCTGCTCTATTCTTGCTCGTTTCGCTAATTCACGATCTTTAGCATTCAC
>CAZOEM010000045.1:0-11833 GCA_964578735.1 uncultured Halobacteria archaeon
CATAGGAAGTTATTTCTTGTGGTGTAGTGCATGTTACGTTGAAGCTTATAGGTCCCCACTCGTCTGATGTTAACTGCCCTTCGTTCTCAACTGATATGTGACTCCATGTATAAGTTCCACCGGGATCCCATTCTGAGATAGTATAAGGCCATTCGTGTTCCCATAGGTCATCACCTATATTGGTAAATGTGACACCATATCCTCCGCCTAATATATTCCCGTTAGGCCCATCTAAACAATAACTTAGAAAATTTACCGGTGCGTTTGATTTTGCTATAACTGTAAGAGTCACTTCTCCACCGTTTACGATCTCTGTTGGACTTACTGTTACTGACTGTATAATTGGCTTGTATGCTTCTTCGCTCAGCACGCTCACTGTAAGAAGGCAGGTTATCACTACTAAAATCATTACGATTACTAAGATTTGTTTTTTCACCTTTTTGTCACCTTCCCATTACCATGCCACATATTGAGTAAAGTACTTTATTAAAATTAAAAATACTAAGCGGCATGCAGCCGCTTAATTTTTTCATGTTTCCTATTACTCTACCCTATTCCCTCGCAACAGCAATTCAAGTCATAGCTTGAATCAAGGTAGCGATTGAACACTTTTCGCACATCCGACATCGTCACTTTGCCATCGCAGTTGACATCAGCAGCCCAAGGTAGATCAAGCGGATAACTCGGATCGAGATATCGGTTGAAGACCTTCCGCACGTCTGACATTGTTACTTTCCCATCGCCGTTGACATCCCCGCACATCCATATATTGGTCAGGCAGTTATTGTCTTCATCGAACTCGACTAAGGTCTCATTGTTGTCTGCGCATACTGTTATGTTATCGCTTGGCGGCGTGTATGTCCATTCGTAACCATTGAAACAGCCGGTATAGCTCTCTCCGGGCGCCAGGTCCACGGGTACGTGATCATGTGCAACCTCCACACCATCTACATATAGCGCTGTGTTATGGCATGCAGGTGCAGGTCCATTGCCTGTGTTCGTTACGTTGTAGCAAATTGTGCAGTTCTCCCTGTACTTCCATATCTCCGAGATCACCAAGTCTGCTTCCGGCGGTACCTCTTCCTCATATGCCACAACCAAAAACGCATTCGCAGGCATCATGTTATCGCCGTTATCTCCCTGACCAACCACGTTAGCGCCGCCTTCGTTATAAAGAGCTGTTACATCGGTTACGTCCACGCCCACTTGCGCATTACTGCCACCTACACTCATCGTTATGCTATCTATTTCTTCACTGTATGGATTAGAATATCCATTGTACACGCCACTGCCGAGCTCTACATGGTTGAAGTACAGCACATCGTCTGCAACACTGTCACCCCATGGAGCGACAACGCCGAGCGTTACCGTCTCCACCAGCCCGATCGTAGCGCTTGCTGGGAACGTTGCATCGTTTATGCACTCTTCTAATGATAGGTATCCGCCATCGCCTCTGCGTCCACCTATGAGTACGTCTGCTCCCTTATTGACCCAGTAATCTATTAGGGGTGCACTTTCATCCGCGTAGACGAGCACGATGCCCGGTGCGGCGAGACAGAATTTATGACCCGATGAACCGACATTCTGTACTGTCACCTTGTATGTACCACTTCCTGTGACATAAGGTGCTATATTGAAAACATAATTACCCCATGATTTGACATACATCGTTCCGGGACAGGTGCATTTGATGTCGTTGTACGCCTTTTCCAAAGGCACAACGTGTGTTCCGGTTGGGCCTGTTATGCTCACTTCCATCTCCGGACAGGCATGGTCCGGACTGACCCATGTATAGTAGACATTAAGCTGTGCATGTTCCACGGTAGCACTCGCTGGTAGCGTTATGTCATAGCTCGTAGCCCGAGTATCACCGGGCGAATTTAGACATCCATAGCTGCCATCGCCTGTTGTGAATATGATATGCCCGTGAAGAGTGCCCTGTGCGACATTTTCCAGTGGCTCGTCTGCCATGTATCCGTTGTAGCAGGCTCTTTCCACTACCGTTCTCTCATTGTTCGTCTCATTCGATTCTGCTACATCGCCATCGCAGTCTGCCACAGCCCTAACGTCGTAGTCCTGGAATGAGTCCTCGTAAGTGCATGGCTGCTGCAGACAATCGTCACCACTGGGGTTCCAGCCAGTGAACGTCACTGTCTCCTCCTCGTCAACATCAAGACTTGACACAGGTAAGTCGCCAAATGACACGTCATCGATGCATAGACAAACGGTTGACGCTCCTGCTGCTGCACTGCCATTGTTCTTTACCGTGATGTCTACCTCATTCAATAGGTTGAACCATGCAGGGGTGCCAGTGTCGTAATGGTATGCATTGACCTCAGTTACGACCAGGTCTGGCAATTCTTCCGGTCCTGATACTAAAGTTAGAATCGCATTGCACACATTAACATAGCCATCATCACCTCGACTGTACCAGGCAGCGTTTCCTGATGATTCTACATGACTTGCCACATTCCAGCTATTAAGCTCAAATGTATTGCTGGTTATCATGCTTGTGTCAAGTGCAGCGCCATTAAACTGCAAGCAATCAGTGCACGGTGGGTCGTAGGCTGTTAGATGCACCATTGTTAGCTCTGCATCAGTTACACTGCCGGTTACAGAGCCTGCAAAGTCTGTTGTTCCATCGTTATGTGCTCTAGCAGAGTTGGGACGTCTTATCTTCTTTTTATGTCCTGGATCATAGTTGAGAGCGTCACTCCCGTCAACATAGTTGATAGCGTCACTCCCGTCAACATAGTTAAGAGCGTCACTCCCGTCATTGATCCAGTACTGAATGCTCTTTGGGTTATCTCCGCCTTCGTAGACCACCACCAGGACAATACCGTATACCCGACCATCAAAGTTACCAACTGTCGCATTAATCTTCGTCGTAGTTGCCGTATTTACTGCTCCCGCATTGACTAAGTCAGTCACATCATAGTATATCCAATACTTTCCATTTCCGCTGCACCACACATTTGGATTCGTGTCATTCTGGCCCTGTAAATGTATTGGTCCAAGTTCATTGGAGTCATCAACGCCGTTGAACGTGACACTTACCCAACCTTCATATTCTGGTCTGCCACCCCATATACCGGTGTATAAACGTGCCCAGATAACGTTTCCAGTAGGCACATTAAAATTGCCGGTGAGCGTTGTTGTAGCTGCCCACGGTACAGAGTCGATGAACACACCTCCGTTTACGGTACCGCTGTCCCGTGTTACCACCGGGAAACCATTGAAATTGTAGTTCGCTAAAGCAGGCGTGCAAAAAAGCAAGCACGCAACCATCGCTATCGTTCCGATAGCTACCATATCTATTTTTTTCATCTTTTCATATCACCGCCTTCCATTAGGCTATTTATATAGCGCCTTGCCTCAGCGCTTTTTCGCCATTTCGCCATTTTTCCATTTTTTACTTTCTCTTCCCTCCGTTCGCTCTTACATTCTCTCTAAAAAATAACATGATATAGTTATAATAGTAGCATTGTTAAAGTCATTTTCGGTTTTTTTCTGTTAATTCCAAACACTTTTTAATATAATTATTAAATTGAAGTGGTTAAATTAACATTAAAAGCCCTTATCGCGCTAAAATTAGTGCCCCTTACACTTAATCTTAAAAAAATTAAATCCGTGTAAATCTGCGTCCTAAATTAAATTTATATATAGGTAGAAGTTATAGGTTATATACAATAAAAAAGGGAAAAAAAGTAAGGGGTTGAAACACCTACCAGTATTAAAGTTCTTTCTTTTCTTCTATCTCACTACGGCTTCAAATCCAGGATCAAGGCAGCATTGCAGACATTAATATAGCCATCTTCAGCTCGGCTGTATCCGGCTTCATTTCCTGATTGTGCTACATAACCTGTCACATCCCAGGTATTAAGCTCGAAATTATTGCTATCCACCATGCTTGTGTTAAGTTTCTGACCGTTAAACGCCAGGCAATTAGCGCACGGTGGCTCGTAAGCTGTTAGATGCACCATCGTTAGCTCTGCTTCGGTTACGTTACCCATGTCCACAGTGCCCGCAAAGTCTGTTGTTCCATTCTCATGTGGCGTAATATAGTTGAGACCGTCACTCCCGTCATTGATCCAGTACTGAATGTTCTTTGGGTTATCTCCGCCTTCGTACACCACCACCAGGACAATACCGTATACCCGGCCATCGAAGTCACCAACGGTCGCATTAATCCTTGTCGTAGTTGCGGTATTCTCTGCGCCTGCACTGACTAAATCAGTTACATTGTAGTATATCCAATTCTTGCCATTTCCGCTGCACCAGACATTAGGATTTGTGTCATTCGCACCCTGTAAATGTATAGGTCCAAGTCCATTGCTGTCGTCGACGCCGTTGAACGTGACGTTTACCCAACCTTCATATTCTGGTCTGCCATCCCAGATACCGGTGTATAAATGCGCCCAGTTAACGGTTCCATTAGGCACAGTAAAATTGCCGGTGAGTGTTGTGTTTCCATCCCAGGGTACATAGTCAACGAACACCCCTCCGTTCACCGTACCGTTCACGCTTGTTTCCACCGGGAAACCCTCAAAGCTATAGTCTGCTAAAGCAGGCGTGCATAAAAGCAAGCACGCAAAAACAGCTATCGTTCCAATACCTACCATATCTTTCTTCTTCATCTTTTTATAATATCACCTTCGAAATTTTATTCCCGCTATTTATATAGCGCCTTCCTTGTCCCGGCGCTTTTTCGCCTTTCTTCATTTTTTTGTTTCTTCCCCCACTCTCACCTTTTCTATAAAAGGTAACATGATATAGCTATATTATTGATGTTATTAAAATAATTTTCAGTTTTTTCGGTGGACGTCAAACACTATTTAATATGAGTATTCGATTGGGACAGTGAGAGTAACATAAAAAGCCACATGTCGCGCTAAAATTGCAGAGAATGCAAAATAAAAAGAGCAAAAGAATACGTCCCATTCATAATTCTATTTCGCATTCTACATTTCAATTTGTACTTTGCATTTTGCATTTTGCATTTTGCCTTTTGCCTTTTACAATTACCCCACCACTATATCTGCCGTAACGCATCCAGGGGATTCAATCTCGCCGCCCGCCTTGCGGGATATAATCCGGAGACAATCGAAAGAACGAGCGAAATAGCGAATCCGGCCCCCAACATCCAGGGGGTGATAGCAGTAATGCTGCCTGATTGCAATCCTTCCCCCAGGCCACTGCCAAGTGCACTTATCAGGAAGGGTTTACCCACGATGTCTATAAACATGGAGAGGCCGATACCCAGGAGATCGCCAAAAAAACCTCCTATTAGTCCTATTATTAAACATTCCGCAAGGAACATCTTCATGATGTCATAATCCGATGCGCCCAACGCCTTTGTCAGTCCTATCTCCTTTGTTCGCTCATAAACCGAGATGATCATCGTGTTCACCACCATAAGCGCACCAACAACGAGCGAGATACCGGAAAAGAAGCCCAGGATCAGTGTTACCGCCGCCATCAGTTTGTTTACTTCATCTATTACATCCTGTGCAGAATGAGCACCCAATCCCAGCCGCTCTATCCTCGTCAGTACAGAAACAGCAGAAGCAGGCTCATCCACTTTTACCACCGCACCGTCATAGGCATCCTTCTCGTCCAGCGCCTTCGCTTCCGTGAGGTCCACTAAGACCTGGTTATCATGCTCATCTCCGGCTGATTCCAGTATGCCTGCGATGATAAACGTAGTAGTTTTGTCTGTCGGGCGATCTCCCTCGCCGTATAGCCGGATTTTAGCATTGAATGTGTCACCTAGTTTTAAATCTTCTATCGTTGATAATCGCTTTGCAACGTCGTAGCCCAGCACAATCTCATTGCTCTTCTCCCCCGCCTCAAACCAGGCTCCGCGTTCCAATTGCAGATCACTATGTATTCGTTTATATTCCGGTGTGATTCCCTTAACTGCAAGGTAGGTATTATTCTGCGTAACATACGAGTCCTTCATAAATGGCGCCACGAATAATACGTGCTCATCCGTTTCAATCGCATTTAGCTTTGAATCGGTTATCAATGTAATGCTTCCGTCTCCTACACCTGCAGAAACATCTATCGTGGTTAAATCATGTTGAGACTTGATTTGCTCAACTGCCTGAACACGAAGCCCTTCTCCCAATGATGTCACACCAATTACCGCCGCAACACCTATTGCTATACCTAAGACGATAAGAAACACGCGCAATTTCTTCCGCCTTAACTGCCTGCTCGCTAACGCAAATAGCTCTTTCATAAGTACTCCTAAACTTCCTCATTTTTAAATGAAACATAAATAAGTATTTGCTTAGCTGTATTTGTATAGAGCGAAAATCTCAAATTACAAGCACCAAATCTCAAAAAATCTACGTATTTACTTCAATTTGAGACCGGAATAGAAATTAGAAGGTGCCATTATTTCATACTTGAAGGGTAGGTGTTCGCTTTCTAGTTATAAAATGAAATAACAAATATAATAAGGAAAGGGAGTTATGAAAATATACAAATCCGAAGATGAAGGTGGCTGAGGTGTCGTAGGTTTCGCATCTACGATTCCGGTCAAGGGTAAGCACATATTTGAACCTGCTATTCTGATGCATAACCGGGGCAACGGCAAGGGCGGTGGTATAGCCGCAGTTGGTCTCTCGTACGAAGACCTCGGAGTTACAAAGTCAATACTTGAAGAAGATTATCTGCTACAAATTGCACTACTCGATCAGGATGCCCGTAAAGAGATAGAAGAGGAGTTCATAACGCCTTTAATGGACGTTGATAAGTCCGAAAGGATACCAACCGTTTCTGATTACCATGCAATAGACGGTTTAGAGACGAAACCACAGGACGTATGGCGTTATTTTGTCCGTGTTAAGGACGATGTGCTTGACCGGTTCATAAACGAGACTAAATTGGAAGTGAGGGACAGAAGAAGAAAGGTATCAGAGAAGGAAAGAGGAATAGAAACGGCTATATCAGGATAAGATTATGGCGACTGAAGGAGAAAATAAAAAAGACAAGCTTGCACTATTTGTGGGTTCAAGAGAAGCTGCAGGAACAAGCGACTTAATTTGCTGTTGTAGTCTACACCTATTCAAGCCAAAAAGGAATATTAACCACGAGATTGCACAGATTTTTACATGGGCACAACAACAGGGATTTAATTTCAGGGCATAGTAGTAGCCGAAAAAGTTAAATATTAGGATACTATTATAACATAATTATGGAAATCATAGATTTTAACCTGTGGTGGGAAACCGGAGCGATTGATCGGGTGACAGCATCAATGAAGAGGCGCGACATGTTTTCCGGGCTTAAGGAAAGCTTAGAATCTCGATTTATCGAGATAATCATTGGTTTGAGAAGAGTAGGAAAAACGGTGCTCATGCATCAGCTTATCGGCTATCTGCTGAATAATGGAATAGATGCGAAGCGCTTTGAACTATTTAGAACTCTCTTTTCTGATAAAACGTGTTAGCAATTTGAGGGGTAGTTTTTTGAGTACGAGTAGAAAGAACAGAAGAGCATACCCTTTACATCCTTCTCTCTCGTTGAGCAAGGATGAGGATATGAATTTGGAATGCTTGATCAGGAGTGAGACAAACGCGGAATTTTACTGGCAACAACAAAGTTACGAGGTGGATTTTGTTCCCGCTTCCATAACCATAAGAGGTCGTTGTCCACTCTCCCACTCCATCTATCGTTAGTATTGCCGCATCCTCAAACGGCGAAGCAAAGAAGGCGCTCGCCGCATGCGACTGATGATGCTCTGCAAATATTATCTCACCATTGTATTCTAACTCTTTCTTTATGAGGTCTTTAATCCACAGTTTTTGCCGCAGCCAAATCGGCATCGCCACCGTGAAAAACCGTATTCCTCGTGCTGCAACGGATATGAAAGTCTCCAGTATCCTATCAAACTTAACAAGCGGCATATCATAGAAACCCACGTAGTCAAGTTGCCCGGATGTTATCCCCCCATCCGTCAAACAAAACTTTATGGCATTCGTCGGAAAACAATCATCATGTTTTTTTCGTGTGAACCGTTCCTCTTACGCCGCTGCTACTATCTTACCATCTTTCAGAAGTCCTGCCGCCACATCATGATAAAAACACGATATTCCCAATATGTACATCTCATCTCCCCCTAACTAATATTGTTTGTAATGTTCCTCTTCTTTCTTACCTTTTTCCTTCCAGTATGATCTCGCATCTTCCTCCATTTTTACATCAAGAAAATCAGTCCTCATAAATTTTGCTATTAATCTATAAAGTGTGAACACTGTATAATACGTGAGACCAAGAAGTAATTTGGTAATAATATAGCTTATTGTCTCCCATAATTTCTTCCATTTTTGCCATATCCCTTTTAATACCAATTTCAAATCCATTATTAGCTGAACTCATAATTTTCCGATGGTGCCCTAAAAAGAAAAAGAGTTACAGGACCGATAAATACTCCTTCAACTCCCATTCCGACACGTTCACGCGATATTTGTCCCATTCCACCTTCTTTGATATGATGAAGTTGTTGAAGGTATGGTCACCTAAAGCCTCTCTCACCAGTTCACTATTCTCAGTCAGTCCAATAGCCTAAATCAAACTCCCGGGTACTGACTTTATCCCTATCTTCGCTCTTTCCGAACTACTCATCAAATATACATCCTTCTCCGTGGACGGTGGCAACTCGTACTTATCCCTCATTCCGGCCAGCCCGGCAGCGAGCATCACAGAGCGAAGAATACATTCCTATCCCCTTTAAATAACGATTGATGCACATGCATTCCCGAACCATTCACACCGAAGATGGGTTTAGGCATGAACGAGGCATAACTGCCATGTTGCTGCGCTATTTCCTTTATCTCTATTCGGTATGTCATCCCCTGGTCGGCCATAGTAAGCGCATCTTTAGAGTCCGATGCTTTTTACAGCTCGCTCCTCTATTGTTTCAACTACTTCTTCTTTCGTCTTTTCTTCTTGCACCATTTGTCATTCCTCATCATCATGATATAATTAAAAAGAATAATATGTGTTTATTATTTTTGTATATCTGATCGAGTTTTTCAGCACGGATATTTGAGAAATCCACACAAAAAGCGAGAGTCTTTTTCCATTTCCTCTGGTATTTGCTCTCCATGTTCAATCATGCTTTCGATGGTCATTTTAATCACTTCTCGTATATTTTCTAATGCTTCTTCTTTGCCATACCCCCACGAGGCTCCTCCTTTGTCTTCAAGGGCCGGGCAATAAGCATGCCAACGATCTTCATCTGGCTCAACTACTACGTTGAAAACATAAACCTTTATTTTCGTTTCACTTTTGTTCATGGTTTCATCTTTAATATGATTTATAATAACTAAAAGGTATTCACCATTCTTATTTTATAGTTTGCAGTTATGGAAAGAACAGTATTCAAAAGAGGATAGAACGAAAATCCGCCTCTTCTTGGATTGCATTTCTTATGCTCAAGAATACCCTCCTCAAGTGCCTTCACGATCCGGATAAGCTGCGAACGACCAGCGGAGCTGTTTACCCTTTCGTTTTCATCCGGTGGTCAGTCGGCAATGTCACATATCAAGACGCATCACCAATCTTCACAAACCGGTGTTGCACAGAATCGACTATTGCTTATCTTCTTCGAGACGTCGTAGCACCCTCTGAACCATTTGCTCAGCCCACTTAATACCCAATTGGCGGTTCAGTTCTATGCTCCTCAATAGCATGCGTTTAGCTTCTTCAGAGTTGTTTTTCCAGAGAAGCTTACCGAGGGTAAACAGAACTTGCGCTTGTCTGTATATCTCTTTACGCTTTTCTAATATTGCAAGGCTGCGCCTGAGCAGATATTCGGCCTCATCCGCCCGTTTGGGGTTCTTACTAAGAAGCTGCCCCAGCGTGTGAAGGACCTGCGCTTCTCAGTATTTGACATTAAGCTCTTTTTCTATCGCAAGGCTACGCCTGAGTAGCTCTTCCGCGTGGCCCCAGGTCGATGATGTGTGCGAGTCAATCCTGCCAACAAGATGGCAGGCAATAGCGACCTCCTCGCGTATCTGCTGACTATCTGCAACCCGCCTTAGCAGTGGCTCTGCCTCCTTGATTCGCCCCTCACGATAAAGGGTCATGCCGCGGAGATATGGCGGCTCGATCGCAGTTGGGGATAAAATGCCCTGTTCCTGCTGCTCTATTGCAAGACGTCCCAAAAGCCATTGAGTACCTGACAATTCGTTACGTGATGCGTTCACGTAGAGTTTCAGGCCCTGTTGTGAAGAAAGCGCTGATTGATGATAGGCTGCACCTACTCCACTTAGGAGGTATGCAGGAATCTCTTCGCCTGTATCGAATAGAGCGGGCTCCGATGCGAGTTCAGCAAGTAATGTATGTGTGGCCTGGTACAATCTTGTGTCATCTCGGAGACTTTCATTCAGAACAGGGTGAACGCGGGCTGCAAAGTGCCACTCGCTGTTCCTCTCTATAACGAAATCGGAGAAATGAAGTGCATGTATGAGACGTTCTGCGTAGTCAGATTTAAGGCCAGCAGTGATCGCGAGTCGCTTAGCTACTTCATCCGTCAGAGACTCGGCTGCACTAAGAGCAACAACGGCGTGACGTGTCTCTTCGCGCGAAGCTTCAAGAAATGTCAATAAATCACTAACTGCGTAGTCGTGAGTATTCATATCAATTCCTCCACTTTGGCAATCATCGCTGACAGATTCGCAAGAAGATTTTTTGGACTCTTGTTGTTGGCTACCATTGTAGCCCCAAAAGTATGTGCCGCCTCTTCCGTGGCAACTATTCCTTCTTGAATCAAAATCGCAGCAAGGTCATCAACAGCTTCCTTTTCGGACTCCTTGTCGTACCTATCAGGAAGATCGACTACAAGGTCAGGCTCAGGTGGCCAAGACTCGTGCACCCATCCTTCAATACTGATGTCTATTAGAAGCAATCCTTTTTCTGTGAGTTCCTCTAAAGCGGAGTTCCACAATACTGTACGAAAGGCAGCCAACTCTTTTCTAACAGCGCGGTGAGACTCATAAAAAATGATCCCTAGCCTCTGTTGCCCAGATGACTCATCTAACCGTTGGATGATCTGATTTACTCTAGACTGCAAGATTTCCCTCACACCTGAGCGTTTACCGCCAAAATAATTGATGACATTATGCTCAATCTGCACATCACCACCGGCTTGAATATCTTTTGCAAGACTTATTAGAGGCGGTATTTGATCAGCCTGTGTTTGATCAGCCTGTGTTTGATCAGCCTGTGTTTGAAGCCCCAGAGTACGTTCAATTTGATATATCATGTCACTCAGATAACGTGTCGCTGAATTGTCTCCGTCAATCTGGACAGTTACCCATTTCCTATCCCAAGCGTCATATTCCATTTTACTTCTCAGCACTTTTGTAAAGTTTGAAATTGGTGATTCTGTTTTGGTCCGGATGTGAACAACCCCACCTTTATGAGTAAGATATGGCTGTTCTATTGTTTCTCAAGTATATAAATAACCGTAGTAATTTGGCATACTTCTTATGGCTATCATAAACTTAAACCTTTTTTATCATCAAGAAAACAATAATAAAAATATGCCGGCCGGAAGAATAATCATTTCATTCTCATAAAACTCAAATTGGTCTTTACCTACCAAAATTTTATTCTTTAAGTTTACCGGTGGGAAGTCCCTCTTTTCTACTTTATTTTGCCATTTAATCTCGATTCCTGATCCTTCAAAATAAAAATCAAGCTCCTTCTTTTGATAATAATACAATATCTTACCAAATTCCCTTATTAGATGCTCTGCAACTATCCCTTCGACTAATTTAGGCATTTCCTCTTCTTTAATTTCTGTTTTCGTAAGCGG
>CAZOEM010000046.1:0-11655 GCA_964578735.1 uncultured Halobacteria archaeon
TCAACAACCTCGGTAGCATCCTGCGAGATCTGGGCGATTTGCAAGGGGCAAAAGAACTCTTTGAGCGGGCGTTAAAGATAGATGAAGAAGCATATGGCCATGATCATCCAGAGGTAGCCAGAGACGTCAACAACCTCGGTAGCATCCTGCGAGATCTGGGCGATTTGCAAGGGGCAAAAGAGATCTTCGAGCGGGCGTTAAAGATAAATGAAGAAGCATATGGCCCTGACCATCCCAATGTAGCCATAAACGTCAACAACATCGGCCTCGTCCTGGGAGATCTGGGCGATTTGCAAGGGGCAAGAGAGCTCTTTGAGCGTGCGCTGAAGATAGATGAAGAAGCATATGGCCATGATCATCCAGAGGTAGCCACAGACGTCAACAACCTCGGCGGCGTCCTGCAAGATATGGGCGACCTGAAAGGAGCAAAAGAACATTTCGCACGGGCGCTTGTAATATTTCGAAAATTCCTGGGCGAAGATCACCAGTCAACAGCAACGGTGCGAAAGAATCTCGAGTTACTTGCAAATGTATAAGACGATAAGGTTTTTGAATATCCAAATCTAATTTAATTTTTTGGAGCCATAGTGCATCAAAATGAGAAACGAAAGCAATAAGGTAATCGAAGTCAGAGAACTGACAAAGAAGTTTGGTGATGTTACTGCAGTTGACCATATTTCTTTTGGTGTTAGGAAACGAGAAATCTTCGGCTTCCTTGGTCCTAACGGAGCGGGAAAGACAACGACCATCAGGATACTGACAGGGCTGCTCACGCCTGATTCGGGCGATGTCCAGATAGACGGCGTGAATATAAGAAAGAACCCAATAAACGCCAAAATGAAGATCGGGGTCATCCCGGAGATGGGTAATATCTATGTTGACCTAACTGCGAAACAGAACATCATCTTAGCGGGCAAATTCTATGGTATCGCCCGCGGCGAACTGGAGGAGATGGCAGATGCGCTTTTAGCTAAATTCGGGCTCTTGGAGAGAGCGGATGATCAAGTAAAGACCTTTTCGAAGGGTATGAAACAGCAGGTTAATATCGCAAGTGCTATTGTTCATAGTCCCGAACTCCTGTTTCTTGATGAACCGACCTCGGGATTAGATGTTCAAAGCCAACGCATAATTAAAACTATCATAAGGGAGATGAATCAAAGAGGCACAACCATCTTCTTGACCACGCACAATATCGAAGAGGCGAATGTGCTCTGCGATAGGGTGGGGATATTAAACGGTGGTAAAATTGCGGCTATTGATACCCCGGAAGGGTTGAAGAGGACTTTTGAAGAGACGCAATCAGTAGAAATCTCTTTTGATAAGCCGGTGGATGTCAGTGAGCTAGAAGAAAGCCGATTAGTAATCCGGAAGGAGAAATTGGGCGATAAGTGGCGATTATATACCGACAATCCCGATAAGCTAGTAAAGTATTTGGCACAATTCGCGCAGGACAATAACTTAATCTTTAGCACTATGGAAATCTGTGGTGCGAGTTTGGAAGACGCATTTGTTAAATTAACGGAGGATAAATAAAGATCATGCCATTAAGGAACTTTAACCGCCAGTTCTTTCGCGGGATCGCAGTAGTAACAGAGAAGAATATCAGGATTTATTACACTAAGCCGCCGATTATTATATTCGGTTTCTTGTTCCCGCTATTCATGTTCCTGGCTTTTTATCTAGGAAAGGAGGTAGATTTTTACGTCTTCTTTCCCGGGCTTTTAGCTATGTTCCTATTCTTTATCGCATCATCCGTAGGTCCACTAATAACGCCCTGGGAGAAACAGGCAGGCACGTATGAGCGATTGCTATCCTTTCCGGTTAGTATCACTACAATTATTCTGGGCGACAGTGCAGCGGGTATGATTTTTGGTATTATGATAAATCTTGTTGTCTTAGCGATAGGGCTGATAATTTTGAATTACTGTTTGAACATATTTGTATTGTGCCTGGGTATATTGTTGGGTGCGTTCTGTTTCTCCTCTCTTGGTGTTTTACTGGCATCGCCGTCCGTTCCAAATCCATCATATGTAATGATGCTTTCCAGTATCATACGCTTCCCACTGATATTCATTAGCGGTATTTTCATACCGTTGGAAGACCTGCAGGGACTCGGAAGAGTGTTGAGTTACTTCTCGCCCATTACCTATCTAGTTGACATATTCAATTTCAGTCTCAGAGGGCAATTGAATATCTCGCTAATTGTTGATTTCGCAGCGCTATTTATTCTCAGTCTGATATTCGTATATTTAGCGAAGGGATCGCATAAACGGAATTTGATGCGCGGGCTGTGAGTTATCGGCGGGGGATTAGGAATTAGGAATTACGAATTAGGAATTACGAATTACGAATTAGGGGTCATTGCTAATTGAGCATTTGTGATACGTAATCTAAAGTGAAATAAGATTTTACAAAGCAAAATAGAAATGAGTTTTATCTTACCCATAAATATCAATTTTTCGAACTTGAATTTGAATACCAAGGTGAACTATTAGAAGATAAAGTTTATAATCTAAGGAAAGGGGGAAAACTTTGGATTGACTATATAGTGGTAATTAAACGTGCATAATGCCAGTAATATTACACAAGTGTCGGCGATAATAAGTGTTCGGAATGGATGGCAAACTATTTACTGTGGAGTGGCGAGGTTGGGACTTTTAAGAGTGGTGAACTAGCATGGCCAAAATAGAAGTAACCTGTGGAAAGTGTGGGCGTAAATTCTATAAGGAGGACTACGAAAATGAATCATATCCGCATTGAGGACATGTAGCAAAAAAAAGAGAACTCCAGTGCTGGTGGACTATGTTTCATAACCTCGGCATGCGTGGAAGAAGCAGGGCTTTCCGATAATTCCTCTGAGTTCGACTACTCGAAGATAGAAATCGCGGAAAATGCTGGCGTAGGGTATAAAACGCTTTTTGATAATTGGGATAAGCTTGAGCGGTATGGTCTTGTGAAAGAACTGAAAACGATTGGGAGAGCAACATTGTATACAATAAACCTTGACTCTCCGATTGTTAAGGCACTTAAGAAATTATAGCACAAGATTATGTTCTATGATGTTCTTATATCTCCGTTTAATTGGAATTTGTTTGTAATTGGATGCTTGGGAGTGGGAATTTTTCCACCGATTTTTGTGCAATTACGTTCACACTATACTCCCGGCACCAACCAAATGCCATCGAGCACCTATTTTCATCCCGATAGCTACTAAAGCGCCCTTTTCTGCACATATCGGTCTGCTCATATCCACATCAATAGTGTCCTTCGTCACCCTTTTCACCAAGCCCATGGTGATTGCGGTTCCGATACTCAGCATTAGATGCTCGCGCACTTTAATCGCCTTAACCTCCACCTCCTCTGCTACACCAACAACGCGTTTCAAAAGGTGAAAATGTATACTGAGTTCATCCCATGTCGGTGGCAAAGAGCCGGGCTTCCCTACACACTGACCCACTAAAGTGTCCTCCCTTGTCATGCTCGGGTCCAGGTTTGTGCCGATGCCGATTAATCCACCCGGAGTCACCTCTTCTACCGAATCACCACCCACCATTATAGAGGTTATCTCGGTTTCTATTGGTATCCACTCTTCTTTGCCCTTTGTTGACACCTTCATTCCGGGTTTTATTTCTAATTTGTCATCGGCACACAACCTACCCTGAAGTAGAGAACCGCCAATTACACCGCCTTTTAAGCCTTTTATTGGCGTTCCTGGCTTATTCACATCGAAGGAACGTGCAATATACATCCTCGGTGCTACGTCAAAGGAACGTTGCGGCGTGGGTATAGTTCTCTCTATATACTGTATCAGCACATCAACATTTGCGGATTGCTGTGCGGCGATAGGCACAATAGGTGCATTTTCCGCTATTGTACCCTTTAAAAACGCCTTTATTTGTGCATAATGCTCTATCGCCTCGTCACGCGAAACGAGGTCTATTTTATTCTGCGCGATCACGATTTTATCTATGCCTATTACGTTCAGTGCCATCAGGTGCTCCTTTGTCTGCGGCTGTGGACATGGCTCGGTAGCAGCAATAAGGAGAACAGCACCATCCATTATCGCTGCACCGCTCAGCATTGTCGCCATTAACGCTTCATGCCCCGGTGAGTCAACAAAAGAAACAGTTCGCAGCTCGTCCGTCTTCGAGCCACAAAGCTTGCATATCTCTTCCACCGTGTAGCATTCCGGCTCGTTACATACCGGACATCGCCTGAATGTAGCGTCTGCATAGCCAAGTCTTATTGATATACCTCTCTTGACCTCCTCGCTGTGTCTGTCAGTCCATTCACCAGACAGAGCGTTTACTAAGGTCGTCTTACCATGATCTACGTGTCCTACCATTCCTATGTTCAGCAACGGCTTAGTCAGTTTCTTTTCCTCCTTCTTTTGATTGGGTTTAGCAGTTGCTTACTCCTAGAACTTACACTCGCTAACCTTTTTATCTTCTCTTTCTTATTTATAAGCACCCTTAATAAAATATTTCTTTGGTAAAGCTTTCTTTTTTATGAAAGGTTTGTGGTGATGGTAATGGAATTTGAATTAAAAGAGAGAGAGAAGGCGTTTCAGCGCATAGCGAGGCAGTTTGCAGAGACAGAGGTGATGCCAAGAGCGGCAGAGATAGACAAAAAAGGGAAGTTCCCGCGTGATTTAGTGAAGAGGATGGCCGAGCTAAAACTTTATGGTATTCCTTTTCCACGAAAATACGGCGGTGCAAGTGCTACTATGGCGAGCTATGTGGCGGTGGTCGAGGAGCTTTCAAGAGCAAGTGCAAGCATTGGGTTTCTAAGCTCTGCTGGGCTCATCACTATATTCCCTATCCTCTACGCGGGTACAGAGGAGCAGAAGCAGAAATATCTCAGGCCCCTGTGTGAAGGTACGAAGTTGGGTGCCTTCGCTTTAACCGAGCCCCGTGCGGGCTCAGATCCCACCGCTATAGATACAAATGCTGTTCGCGTGGGTGACGAGTATCTGCTGAACGGTAGAAAGGCGTACATCACGAATGCGTCTGTTGCTGATATATATATAGTTTTTGCATATACGGATAAGGGCAAAAAAAGGGGCGGGATGAGTGCTTTCATCGTGGAGAAAGGGACAAAAGGCTTCTCTTTTGCGGGCATCAACGATATGCTGGGTATGCGTAGTTGTATTGTTGGCGGGTTGAAGTTCAATGATTGTAGCGTTCCCGCGGAGAACTTGCTTGGCAGCGAAGGTGATGGATTCAAAATAGCGATGGGTACTCTGGACAGGGATAGGATAGCAATGAGTAGCGTTGGGGTCGGCATCACTCAGGCTTGCCTGGACATCTCCAGGAAGTATGCAAAAGAGCGAAGACAATCATCACTTCCGATTGCTAATTTCCCGGCAGTTCAATTTATGCTCGCAGACATGGCTATGGAAGTAGAAGCAGCGAGATTACTTACCTACAAAGCGGCTCATCTCGCAGATAAAGGCGAGAAGATCACGAAATATGCTTCAATTGCTAAGCTCTATGCCTCAGAAGTTGCGCAAAGAGCTGCTACAAACGCAGTGCAAATACATGGCGGCTATGGCTGCACGAAGGAATGCCCTGCGGAACGGTATTACCGAGATGCGAAGATACTTAGCATTGCTGTTGGCACCTCAGAGATACAGAGACTGGTGATAGCGCGGGACGAGTTAAGGTGAAGAAGGATATGTTTATTGCGAAATCTCGAGCATACGCTCAATGGGTCTCCTTGCCTTATCCCGGATTTCTTTCTTAACAACAACTTCGTGCTTCTCCTTCTCTAATGCCGCTTCTATCTTCGCCAAAGTGTGTATCTTCATCTGCGGGCAAACCGCAGTATCGGAGATCGGATAGAACTTTTTCTTTGGTGATTCCTTTTTGAGCCTATGCAGTAGCCCGATCTCTGTCCCTATCAAGAATTCCGTATCTGCCACAGCATTGCAAATTTTCACCATGCCACTCGTTGAAGCGATGTAATCTGCGCGGTCTTGAACTTCAGGAATGCACTCAGGATGGACGGCGATTTTAGCTCCCGGATGTGCTGCCTTCGCATTCATCAAATCCTCTAATACTATCTGATGATGCGATGGGCAGAGCCCGTGTTCGGGCACCGGAATAATCCGTTTCGAGGTTGCCTTTTGTGCGTGATATGCTAAATTGTGGTCAGGACCAAAGAGGATAGTTGAAGACTCCATTGCCACGACTATATCCTGAGCATTTGCTGAGGTGCAGATGCAGTCAGCGAGCACCTTGCTTTCTGCAAGTGTGTTTACGTAGAGTACAACCTCGGCGTCCGGATGTTCTCGCTTTGCTACAAGCAAATCATCCGCCGGTAATTGCTGGGCCATTGGGCATATCGCACCGAGATCAGGGATAAATACTCTCTTATCGGGATTCAGTATCGCCGCGGTTTCTGCCATGAAATCAACGCCGCAGAAGATTATAATATCCGAGGTCGTATCTATCGCCTTCCGCGCAAGCTCTAAGGAGTCGCCAACAAACTCCGCTATATCCTGTACCTCGGCCCTCTGATAGTTATGAGCTAAAATTATTGCGTTTTTCCTTCGCTTTAACTTTTCTATCCGCCCTACGTATCCTTTCCACTTGTCCATATGATCAATATATCCATCTGATTAAATTAATGTTTTCACTTGTTATACCACCTATTAGTAGTTGTAATATCTATCTACGTGTAGATACGTAAATGTTTAAGCGTGGTTTTAAAATAGTATCCCGCCATGTATCAACTATAACGAACAAATGAAAGGTATCTACGTGCTAATATTGGAAAACCATGCCGATAGTCTGGTAGAGATAGGCAAAATGGGTGCTATAGAGTTCAAAAAAGGTTTTTATGCCTATGTTGGCTCTGCTCTTTCGGGATTGGAGCAAAGAGTAGGTAGACACTTGCGTGTGACGCGCAAGAAATTGCACTGGCATATCGATTACTTACTGGCGAGCCCGGGGGTAGAAATAAGAGAAGTCATATTTGCAGAAACGGTCGAGCGGAAAGAATGCGAAATAGCTGCTAACTTGCACCTAAAAAGCATAAAAAATTTCGGATGCTCCGATTGCGCATGTAAAAGCCATTTGTTCTTTTCTAGCAGCTTAACCGAGCTAAAAGAAGACGTTTACAATAGCTTTCACGTTGTGGTAGAACACTTCCGCGCTACAAAGATAAACCCTGTATGAGCAATCATTTTATGCTCTGGTCGCATGTTTCGCCCCTTTATCTCCCAGTCCCTCATGCTAAGCTCATAAATGCCCATCATACGGGAGCTTTGTCCATATTCCGTTTCCCGCCGTTTCGATAGCGTGAATATCCGCAGCACCGAGGGCTTATAGCAAAGGAAGATTCCACCGCTTCTACGATTGTTCTACGTGCTTTAACGCTCTCCAGGGCTCTGTGAGGTACAATATTATCCTATCTAAATTGCCTCTAACACATTTATTTGCACCCGGGAATATGTCGGCAAGCATCAAAATGGCACCTATGACCTTAGGATAGATTATCTGTGAACCTTAGCAGATGCACGAGCTCGCCTTCTTTTAGTCTTAAATCGAAAGTTTTAAGTACTACAATTACAATTTTATCTTTATTGTCTCATGTAGCACGGATAAAATCTTAGGCGGAGGGGATAAAAAGATGAAGAAATTATGGAAAGTGTTGAGCTGTTTTGTGATGTTTGCGATTTTAATGAGCACGATGCCAACTATTATACCGGGCGTTAATGCTGTACTTCGTCCATACGACCATATGGGGACAGTAATTAGCAAGGACACGGAGAATAATACAATCACTATTCAAGCGGACTATAGATACAGTGGAATGGGGCCTGAATGGTCACCATGCAATTGTACACTAGAAGGTGTGCCACCAAATGAAAATGCTTTGAATGAGCTAATTGTGGGTGATTATGTACAAGCACATAGTCTCGGCACTCCCGGTGGAAAGTGGGTTACTCTGGCAAGGATAATACCAAGCGCAGAAAATTTTAAGGTCATAACAGATATTTACGGTGATCCTGCAAGCACTTGGTTCTGCAGTTATCCTGAAGGTGGAGAACATTACCCACCAGTATTAGGGAACTATACGATAACCTACGTGAATACGCCTAATTGTTCACAATGTTATGGCTGCAATTGTGAAGCGGAGTACACCACGGTAAATATAGCTAATAGTGGCAACGTTAGTACGTTGTTGTATCCGAATCAGAGTTATGTACATCAGGGGGAGACATACCGCATTGACATTACCTTTCATTCAGGGGAAGCTCCTGCTAATCCCAAATGCATCGAAGAAGGTTGCTGTGGTCCACAGCCAATCTCTAATTTTGCGATACATATAACGGCTATTACAAGAGTCCATAATCTCAACACAGGAGAAGACTTTGTAACTATTCAAGCTGCAATAGATGATCCGGAGACGTTAAATGGGCATGTAATTAACGTTGATCGCGGCACGTACAGAGCGAATGTAAATGTGAATAAATCTCTAACGATCAACTCAACTTCCGGAAATCCCGCGGATACTGTTGTTCTGGCTTCGAATCCAGACGCTGATGTCTTTAGTGTGACTGTGGATTCTGTGAATATAAGTGGGTTCACTGTGCAGGGTGCAGATGAATGGCTGAGAGCAGGTATACATCTTAATTCGACAAATAATTGCACTATATCAAACAATAATGTATCGAACAATTTTTATGGTTTCCTGTTGCAGAATTCTTCCAATAACTCCATCTATCATAATGACATTACAAACAACACCAATCCTGCATACGATGGCACGGGTACTAACGCATGGAACAGCAGTTATCCTTCTGGAGGTAACTACTGGAGCGATTACAGAGAGGAATACAAAGCTGAGTATAACGGAGATCCGGAAGATAAAAGATGTGGCGCAAATGCAAATCAGGATCAGGTATGTGACGGCGATGGGATATGGGATAAGCCCTATAAGTGGATTAGCGGTGATGCAAATGCAACGGATAATTACCCGCTGGTGTCTCGGTATTGCTCGATACCAGCAGACAAATACCTTTTCATAGAGAAATGGACAGAATGGGACGTAGAAGTATTAGACGGTGATTCCAATCGTTGCATAGATAGTTATTACTACAATGCTTCTGAAGATGAACTTAATCCTTATAATGTTTCAAGAGTCCTTGTGAACGACACATTAGTGGGCATATACGGTAGTGGTACTTCATTGCACGTGATCAATGGAACGTGCGGCGGAGCAGCTAGTGGACTTAAAGGGTTTTACAGCATCCCTTTTAACGATTCCGAGTTGACAGTCATGGCGATTTATGCTGATGGTAGCGCGAAAATCATGTTTGGCGCTGAGACAAGAGTACTAAACCCGGGTGATGAATGGCAGGAAACAGAAACGCATGTAAAGCGATCAGAAGAAACGGGTGATCTTGTTAATGAGTCTTCCGTTACTCGGATAAGGAATTTTGGGCTATGGGACAAATCTAAAATTGAGCAACATGCAGTTATTGACGCTATAAATAGTGATCTTGAGTTCTATGAATGCCAAAAAGTAATAATAGACGGTGAATACCGGGGCTGGAACTGCTCAGGAGTAAGTGGTCCTGGGGTAACAAGGAGTGACTGGTGCGTTCGTGATGGGACGGGGATTATATACATAACCGGGAAGAGTCCAGGGTTAGATTATCCGGATGATGTAGGCAAAAGAGTGATTGTTACTGGTTTTGTCAGAGTCACAGAAAGTGATATTGTATATATCGAGGCAACGAACGTAGAGATATTAAAAACCGGATTATTGATGAGCGAGATAGTATCGAGCGAAATAAAAAAACCACGCGATTTTACAGATTTTCACGAGAGATACAAAGCGTGTATTTGTTAGACTAACCAAGAGCGAGATAACGTGGATTTTTAGGATGAATCGTGAAGATGAAGTCGTGTCGCGAATTTCCTAACACACAGAAATCGTTGCTCGTTCGTCAACAAACAAGCATCTTACTTATTTATATGCTTTTATAACAATGAGTAAGTATATAAGATTAGAGGAGATTGATCATGGGTGCTGCTTTTGATGTGTCGCAAAAATCTTTACACTTGAGGACGAAAAAAAAGGTCTGTAGAGTAGAACAGACGAACAAGGTAACTTTTGATCAGTATGTGAGGCTGGCTTTGAGTCATGCGGAATTTTACAGGAATGAAGATACATCATGGACGGTTGAAATGTCAGTGCTTCCAGGATGCATCTCCTGGGGTATGACAAGGCGAGAGGCAGTGGAGATGGCGAAGGACGCAATAGAAGCATGGATAATTACGGCGCTTCGCTTCGGCGATGAAATCCCCGCAATTGACGATTGTTTCCTCCAGTATGCGATAGATGAACTAGAAAATGTCGAGATTACATCCGGAGAAACCGAAGGAAGTTATTCGAAAACTTCGGAAGGCAGGATTTGAAGGTCCTTTCGGTGGTGGAAAGCATGTGACCATGCGACACCCAGATAGTAGAACTAAGATACCAATTCCCATCCACGGAGGAAATAGCATACCGGTTGGAACATTGAGGGCGATGCTTCGAGAAGCAGGGATTTCTACCGTGGAATGGGAAAAGCTTTGATGAGGATTGAACGCCTTCACCTACCTGTCACATGAGATGGTCATCTTCTGTAAGTTTTATGGTGAATCATTTTTTGAGGGGCGTGTGGTAGAGTTATATAGGCGGGGAATCGAGAAAAGCTACTGCACGTTTTAAATGCTATGCTTTTCTTATTGTCACTTCTGTTTTGGTATTGGCAGTGAGTGATAGTGATAAACTTGCTACAACAAGCGGCATAGAGGAAATCGAATTATTATGGAAGTTCCCCGTGGATACACACATACTCGAAGGAAATAGCGGCGAGGTACTCTGGAAATTTGGCCAAACTAAGAAATTGAATAATTACGTAGAGTAGGCACAATCGAATTTTCTAGTGATATAGGTATAAGCCCTCTTCCCATATCCAGAAATTTTTTGAAAGGGAATTTTAGGATAATCAAATAGCTCATACCCTAGCACAACCAATGATCCACAATTATGATTTGATCTTTTGCATATTTGCGCACGTACACTTCTCAAATTGTAAATACGTTTAATAAAAGTGTCTGAAACGCGATTCCACCGGAAGTGGAGCCGAAAGCTTTATATACTTGCCCCTACAACTGTTTTATAATCATTAAAATGAATAGGGCAGCGTCAAGATTGGGTGATATGTCTGTCCATCTTGCAATAATAAATATGAAAAAGAGCGTAGCTTCTGGTAAAAGTTGAAAGAGGACTTCTTTGGTATCACATGCATGATTAACGAGCTTTTGAGGCTTCATCATGTCTCATATCAGGGTATCTCAGATATAATGGTGCTCATTTACCCCCAGGGACGGGATACCATCTTCAATACGTTCGCCGATTCAGTCGAGGAAACAGTTATCCCACCCGCAGAAGATATCCGGATTGTTCTCTATGACGAGCAGCATCCGAAGAAGGGCAGGACGCAGAAATTCCGCTTGACCCTGCTGGATTTTGATTGAATGCGCAGATTATCAGGTTATCTTTGTTAACATCTTCACATAACACGCTCGCAGTAAAAATGGCTCTCTGGTATCTCGCGTGGTACTTAAATATAAATAAAACAAGCAGTTATAA
>CAZOEM010000047.1:0-6222 GCA_964578735.1 uncultured Halobacteria archaeon
AATCTCTTGGTCGTGGCCATGTAGTTTGGTGATCTTTCTGCCACATTTATGGCAGATGTAAAAAGACACTACTGGAAGCATTTTTGGTGTTCGTACCGTTTTTGGATAAGAATAATGTGGATTTTTGACGGGAAGTCAAGGAGGGATCACTTTAGGGTAGTTTACTATTTGCAAACACGATGAAAACGTTGGGTACGAGGGCTGAAAAGTTAAAAAATCACTGGATTTTTCGATTGCACCGGGTATTCTACCTCCTATCCATAGCGCAAAATAGCAGCAACGCCACCAAAAGCTCGCTTTAACTGCGCACCTTCCTCAAACTCAGTCGAAATTAGTTCCACCTCTGACCCTATCACCTCTGCCATCTCCACCAAATCGTGCACAAGCTCCTTATCTAGCTCTTCTGAGACCAAAAGCGTATCCACCGCACCCAGTTCCAATTTCCGCCTCACTTCTTCTTCCCCGTACGCCACTAGAGTATCCTTATTAACCAATAGTGTCATAAGCCGGGTCATCAGCTTCCTCTCACGCACCAAATCTAACCCCTCTAATACCTCTTCCGCTTTGTCTACGAGTTCATAGAGTCCTGATTCATCCGTATAGGCGACATCAAAAATACCAAGAATCTTATCTTGTAACTCATAATGCAGGAAAGACCCCTTTAAAAATTCCTCCTTCGTCGGACTGGGACCACCAATCAAAATGCCTTTCAGGTCCATCTGAAGCAATGCTTGTGTTGCATGTTTGCCTATTCGCTTATAAAAATCACCGATTGCTATTAGCCGCAGCCGCTGGAATCTCGGTGCTGACTGCCCACCTTTTCTCATCTTTCCCGGAACAGCGGAGGTTATGTGCTTCAGCGACTCTATCACCTTCCCATTCAAGACACCGATCGTTGCTTCTCTTTTGTCAAGCACAATCAAGCCGTATTTTTCGTGCTCGTCCACTATATCTTCCAGCGGCTCGAGGAAGAAGCTCGAATCGCAATGGTAGATATAGGAATATATCTTCGCTGGCGGCTCCACGATGAAAGTTTCTATGTCCGTCCTATCTCCACCCTTCGCTACGGCGCCGCAGAAAATAACCAACCCGTTCTCATTCACACGCACGTACCGCAGCTTTGCTAATATGGAGTCCAGAGAGCTCTGAACATTAGTGCGAGTTATCTTACTCTTTATGTTCATCGCCTGCCCATACTCCGAACGGAGCTGAGAAGTAACATCGGAAATCTGCTTATCCTGCGGGATGTAAACAGAAACGAGCTCTGTTCCTCGCCCGGTCTTTTCCCTCAGTTCTTCCAATACCTTCTTGAATTCATATTTCTTTATCTGGTCCATATCATCCGCCCAACACAATATTTAGTTTAGACATCAGTTATAAAATCCTAAAGGCTATCTGCCGAAAACCGCCCCAAGAGAGGAAGTTTTATGCGGCAACCGGGGCTCGAACCCGGGTTACAGGCTTGGGAAGCCTATGTCCTACCACTAGACTATTGCCGCCCGGTATTTCCGCCCAAACTCTTCAAAGTCGGAAACAAGAGAAGTGGCTGCCGATTCTACTGCTTCTAAAGCATCGCCCTCCTTCATCTTCACATACAATATGGAATTGCCCAGCAGCGAATGTGTCATGCTATTGGTTGCCATGTCTACATTGTCATTCTCCAGGAGCTTGGAAGTCAGCGGCGCTAAAAGTGTATTGGCCTTCCCTTCTATCTCTAGCCGCAGTTCATTCTCCTCCCGCTCCACTACCTTTATCTTTATGTCTCCCTCGTCCATGCTCAGATCACCATTTAGTTTAGTATGCTACAATAATCCCTTACCATAATCTTCAGATAGCTTCCTTACTTCTACCCTTTTGCATTTATCACACGCCAGTGTATTCCCTTTCTTCTTCAAATCGCCTTTGCATTTCCCGCATATCGCTTTTATCACGCCCAAATCATTCCCCTCCGTGCTAAGTCGTAACGTCTTTGCGTCCAGCACTTTTGCCTTCACCAGATCAAGATAACCAAACTCACTTTGCAATTCTGACACATACCCGCTCTTTATATTTGATATATGGATAATACCCTGCGTAGATGCGGCAACTTCTCGATCATCTTTACCCTTCACTCGCGCTATATTCACGACAGCAACAGCATCTCTTAAATCTTCTATCCTGCCTATAACCACATCCCCTTCTTCTGGCACTGGCGGTGTCCCTACCTTTGGCAGGACATCTATAACCCTCTTAGCACTTATGCTAACCTCACCCGTCACAGAGGCATAAATATTCCCCGTTTCAGCATACACACCCATTCCAGGCGTAAACTCCTCAGAAGTACCCAGGAAATCCCCGGGAACTACAATCCCTTCTTCTTTCTCCATTACTTTCTTTCCTTCTTTTCACTCCCCTTAATAATCTATTATTATATAGTGTATAATTATTTCTTTGGTAAAGCTTTTAAAGCTTTTTGAAAGAAAGTTATTTTATATACGGTATAATGTTTCTTTGGTAAAGCTTTCTTTTTGAAAGGAAGGTTTTTTTATGCGTGTGATAGGAATAGACCCGGGAACTGCTCGTACTGGATGGGGTGTTGTCGAGTTAAACAACGGGCGATTAAAACCAATTGATTTTGGTTATGTGAAGACAACCCCCTCGCAATCGAATGCAGAGCGATTAAAAAAGATATATTATGATCTGCTCGCAGTGATAAAGGACGTGACGCCTGATGTTATGGCGATAGAGATGATTTTCTTCAATACCAACGTGAAGACGGCATTAAGTGTTGGCCAGGCACGAGGGGTTTGTCTTTTAGCTGCTGCGATCACGGACATACTTGCATATGAATATAACACATCCGAAGTAAAGAGCATTATGACCGGATATGGGAGGGCAACGAAGAGCGAAGTTGCCACCAGTGTAATGGAGAAGCTCAAATTAGAGGAAATGCCAAAGCCCGATGATGTCACTGATGCCCTCGCTATCGCAGCCACCCACATTATTCTGAATTCAGATGTACAGATTCAGCATTAATGTATAAGCGACGAACCAGCAGAAAAGAGTCATAAAAGCGAGGTAAATCCAATCTTTTGCACCTTCCATGAGTATATGCAAGAACTGATAGACAAACTTCTGCACAAAGATCATGATGATTGCAATAATCAAAACATCCGTTGATACTGGTTCTTTTATCAATATAAAGGATAGGATACCAGCAAGAACACCGAATGCGAGTGGTATAAACGTCTTTTTTACGCCTTCCTCATATTCTGCCCTTTTTTTGTCCCGCTCTTTATCCTTGTTCTCCATTTGCTACTAGTCTCTTTTATTATATCTGCTATTTAAGTATTCGGTATTTGTTTGGCAATCAATTTTTCTTTAATTGCTTTTATATGCTCAACTGCATCTCCATCCATATCTAAAGGTGCTTTATTCTCTATATCTGCAGTTATCAACGCCTGATCGCAAGCAATGGTATGTCCATCGCATTTAATTTGGTTTCTATCATTTTTACCATCTCTGAATCTGTAACCTTGTTCATAACCGCTGCTATATTCTTTATCCCTATATCAGCTCCGAGCGTCTTTATTCTGCCAACTGTCTCTACCGACCTCATCCCTGGCTCAACCACGACAAGCAGTAAGTCAACCCCTTTTGCCGTTCCCCTACCCAAATGCTCTATCCCTGCTTCCATATCCATAATAACCGTGTTTTCCTTGAACAGGGTATGACGCAGTAAAGAGCGAAGGAACGCACTTTCCGGGCATATGCAGCCCGATCCGCCTTTTTCTATCGTCCCCATCACCAGTAAGGTCACACCATCGGGTCCTTCTGCTCCGTATTTTCTGATTACATCATCCACTTTGGGATTTAATTTGTAGATGCCCGTCCCGGAATAAGCGTTCGTCCGCTCGAAAATCAAGTCCTTTAGCTCGGACACTGGCTTAGGGTTATCCTTTATACCCAATACAAATTTTAAGTTCATTGAGGGATCAGCATCCACTGCGATTACCGTATGCCCATCCCTAGCAAGGAGTCGAGCGAGCGTGCCTGCAATGGTTGTTTTCCCCACACCGCCCTTTCCCGCAACTGCTATTTTCAGCTTCTCTTTATTACCTATCAATTTTAAAGCTTAAAACAGGTTTAAACTCCTTAATTTGGTCAGCAATATCTCTACGGACTTTTTACAATCGTCTAACGTCTTCCCACCTGTTATAACCAGCTTGCCCGAGCTGAAAATCAATATGGCACTCTTGGGATCGGTTATACGATAAACTAATCCGGGAAAAACTTCTGGCTCATATTCCATGCCTTCAAGCTCTAACCCCATCACAATAGCTCCGAGGTTAAGTTCTTTTTCAAGATCGGCAGAAGCCACGATATTTTGCACTTTGAATTCGGGATGCTCTTCCACTTCTATATCTATGCTTCTGAGGTCTGCAGCAAGTTTATCCATCACCTCACGCACACCTTCTTCGGTCTTCGCTCCAGTGCATACCACTTTCCCGGAACGAAAGATAAGAAAAGCGGATTTTGGCTCTTTTGTCCTATACACAAGACCAGGGAATTTCTTTTTCGTGAACATCGCTTCTTCTAACTGAGATTCGACATATTCCAGGTCCAGGCTCTCAGTAATCCTTGCATTTGCCACCACATTTTCTATTTTTATATTTATTTCTGACATTTTCCTTAATCGCCTAATATTATAATATATAAAACTATACTATTGCTGTGCTATAAAAAGAAATGAAAGGTATAGTATATTTTTAAACGTGAGTGAGATAGATAAAATTAAGAGGGCTTGCATAGATCATGAAGAAGAGAGTAAAAAGGATACGTGGAACAAGAACCTGCGGCGGTGGCTCACATAAGAAGCGAAGAGGGAGCGGGAGTAGGGGTGGTGTCGGTAACGCTGGAGCGCATTCACATCATGTCGTACGATCGTTGAAGAGGGGGATAAGAAAAGGGATGCATATCTCACATCAGCATACTCGTAATGACGAAAAGGCACTGAATATCGGTAATTTAGAAGAGATGCTAGAAGAACTGATAAGAGAAGGTAAAGCGGAAGAGAAAGCAGAGGGTATTTATCTCGATGTCACTGAGCTAGGCATAGAAAAGATTCTGGGCAAGGGAAAAGTAACGAAGAAGCTGATGCTCACTGCGAACGCAGTTACCGAAACAGCGAGGGTGAAGATAGAAAGTGCTGGAGGCACGGTGAGTATTATTTAGATGAGCGAGATAAACTTCAGAGATGCCGTATCGTCTGTTTTAGGTAAATTCCCCATGGTTGAACGTCCCGAGTGGCACGTTCATTTTAAAACTAAGTTAGCATGGACAGTGGGCATACTCGTTCTCTTTTTTGCCCTTGGCAATGTGCCCCTATTTGGGCTATCTCCTGAGTCAATGGACCTTTTCGGGGCGTGGCGTGCGATATTCGCAGGAGAACGATTCTCGCTAACGGCTCTCGGAATTATGCCGATTGTTGATGCTTCTATTGTATTACAACTCTTAGTCGGTGCAGGGATAGTAAAGTTGAACCTGAGCGACCCCAAGGATCAGGCGTTTTATCAAAACATACAGAAACTGCTCGTTCTAGTCTTTGCTGCTTTTATTAGTCTGACGTACGTTGTAGGCTTTTATATGCCAGACCAAGGAATAGCAAATGGTCTTGGTGTATCTTTACGTTTCATCTCTTTCTTACTGTTCATTCAGGTCTTCATTGGTGGGATGCTGATATACTTCATGGATGAGGTGGTCTCGAAATGGGGGATAGGATCAGGAGTTTCACTGTTCATCCTCGCAGGTGTCTCGCAACAGGTAATTATTGGCCTTATAAGTTGGATTTCTCCGGAAGGGGGACTTGCAGTAGGCGTGATTCCAAGGTGGATGCAGATACTATGGCCTGGTTCTCAATTTCATCAATCGACATTTGAGATACTGGAAGGCGGAATAACTTTTCTCTTCGAAAATCACATGATAGCGCTTATATCCACTATTGCGGTATTTCTCACCGTTGTTTATCTCGAGAGTACTCGATTAGAGATACCATTAGCACATGCGGTAGCAAGAGGAGCACGGGGCAAATTCCCTATTAAGCTGTTGTATGCAAGTGTACTGCCAATGATTCTTGTAAGAGCGTTACAGGCGACCATACAGGGTTTTGGGAGAATGGTTTATTCTCAGGGTATTACTATTTTTGGGACGTTTGAAGGGAACAATGCGGTTTCCGGCTTGATG
>CAZOEM010000047.1:6232-11588 GCA_964578735.1 uncultured Halobacteria archaeon
TATTATCTCAGCCCTATTTATAGCCCCTGGGATTGGTACCCGGCACTTGTGCTTCCGGGCATTGCAGGCTGGCAAATTGCCATAAGATTGGCTGTTGACTTCTCTTTTATGATCATAGGTGGCGCGATATTTGCCCTATTCTGGATAAATACAACAGGAATGGGTGCTAAAGATGTAGCAGCGCAGATACATAACTCCGGGCTACAAATACCCGGGCATCGCAGGACTGCGGCGACGATAGAACGAATGATGGAGGGCTATATTCCGAAAATAGCGCTAATGGGTGGTGCTATTCTGGGCGTGTTGTGCGTGGTTTCAAGTATGTTCGGCACACTGGGGCAGGCGTCGGGAACTGGTTTACTTCTGGCGGTGAGCATTGCATACCGGCTTTATGAAGACGTGGCATCCGAGCAGATGATGGAGATGTATCCGACGATGAGACGATTCTTCGGCGGCGAATGACGAAGAAGTAATGAGGTGAAATATTTCACCTTGTCAACACTTCCGCAACCATCTTAGCTATGCTTATCGTGCTAAAAGCGGATTCTATTGTATCCGTTGCGATTATTTCTTTGATTCCTGCTGTAAACATTCGCAAGGTTGCATTTTGCACAAAAAGGCCATGTACGCATGCAACATGAATCTCGGAGGCGCCCTGCACTTTAAGCATAGATGCCGCTTCTGCTATTGTGCCGCCGGTAGAGATGATGTCGTCAACGATAATAACGTTTTCCCCTTCCACGCTCAACGTTCGCGGCGTTATTTCCACTTCATCGCCGCTTATCCGCCGCTTCTCCAGCACATCGTAATCGAAGCCCTGAGGTGCGGCAACTGCTTTCGCTAACTCTTTCGCTCCTGCGTCCGGTCCGATTATCACCGGATGTTTTATTTCCTTCTTCGCTATGTAATCGCCAATTGCGTGAGATGCATCCAGGTCCTTTGTATCGTTATCGAAATACTGCAATATGGCGTTATTATGCACATTAACTACATAAATACTCTTTATAGTATCCCGACACAAGCACCTTGCAACAGCCCTTGCGCTTATCGCCTCGCCTGGTTTAAACTTCTTATCCTGTCTCGCATATCCTAGATAAGGTATAACTACGGTTGTTTCATGCGCTCCTTCTACTGTGTCTAGCAATTGTAGCAGGCATATCAGGTCGGAATCTGTTATGATGCTCTGGACGATGGTTACTTCTTCGCCTTTTATGCCGTCTGCGACTCGCGTGTATGACTCGCCATCGGGGAATTTCTTGAACTCGCATAACGAAACGTTACAGCCAAGTTCCGATGCTATTCTCGCAGCCAGGAGCTGTGACGACATTCCGGGTATTATTTTCATCTTTTATCCCGCGTTTTATCTCTTCTGGTTTTTATTTGTATTCTTAAATAAAATGCTTTTTAAACATCCAAATTCAAATTATTATTGATACTGTCAAAACATTCAACGCTGATTGTGCTGGTAATTTACATCCAAAAACTTCCTTCTCTGTTGGGGGCCCCTTCTCATACAAGGCAAGAGTCATTTTTCTTCCACAATTTGGATATTTTGGTGCTCATTTATTCTCTTTCGTAATTTCAACATCGTGGAGGTTATCTTTTTCCGCGAGACGAAATCCCGCCCCTTAAAGTTGAGAGTAACCTCGAATATTTTATTTTAGGCGTCAGACCGTGAGAGGGACATCAGTAGTAAGACAGAGGAGAACTATGATGAGATATGTTTCAGGTGTGAAGATGTCCGGGTGCAGCAGTTCATTGCTAGAGGGTTATAATAATTAATGCTGCGCGAATGCAGAGTTATAGTTTATATACAAAAAAACCGAAAATCCTTTATATAGAGGCGATAATAATGTACTAATAAATTCGCTGCTTCGTAGGTGAGAAGCGAAGCGGAAAGAGGTGGAAGGCGAAATAAAATGAAGATGATGGTTGCAGTCGTAATAATCGTCACACTGATATTACTTGCAATGGTTGGGGTGGCTTCTGCGGATGAAGCAAAAGTAAAAGTAGATAAAATTATGGTGAATGGAGGCAATCCTTTAAATACGACCGTAAGCTATGATAGTACTGTTTTTTTTCATGTCGTTTTCGATGTGACAAGTGGAGATCTTGGTAATATAGTATCAGATTTTAAAACTAATCTTACTATCACTGCAAATAGCAGATCAAAAACTTATCCTCCATATCCGTCTCAGATGCGTAATATAGTCAGTAACGTAACTTACACTATACCTCAACCGCCGGGAACGAAAATAGAAACGGGCAAATATAATGTTAGATTTGGGCCCATAAGATTTTACGATCATTTTGGTATCAAAGTTGCGGGGATAGAAGAGGTCGAATATGATATTCCTTTTGAATATAGACGAGGTGTTAATCCTGTAAAGGACTCGGAGCCAGGACATGGACCTAGTGTTGGTCCTCCTGAACCGATAATAATAACACGAATCCCACTGAAAAAAGATTTGTACTACATGGATGATCTTGAAATTGAATTTATTGTTAAAGATGTAATGGGTGATATGGGTACTGCAACATTAAAAACATACAAACCACCTCATTACAGTGAAATAGAATTTGAAGAAATCGCAGAACGCAAACATATAGGGGGAAATCTGTACCGCTACATTTGGAAAATTGAACCAGAAGAACATAAGTTCACAAGAACTCAGGCAATCAACAAAACCACATTTAAATTATGTGTAGACTATGACTCATTTTATGATTATCAGAACTGGTGCTGTGGCTGGCTCAGAGTAACCGAATATATTCCAAAAATAGATGCATATTTAGGGTCGTATTCGAAAGAAGAAGAGCGGCAAAAATTGTCAGAATATGATTGGAATAAGATATACATCGAAAGGAAGGACTTAGATCGTGACTTCCGTTTTAATGCTATAATAGAGGACAAAATAGAAAAAGGAACTGCAATTCTTGAATTATGTGGGGTGAACGACAGCATTGGCTGTAAAAAATATACTTTGGCGGGTCCAAGCGAGGGAATAATGCATCAATATAGTAATGATGGTATTCGTTTTAATGAAGGGGACTCTTCACTTCGTATATATTACAACAGGTCTAAGTTACCTCCCGACTGGCCTTGTCCCGCGAAGCCATGGAAAGTTTACAACATAACCATAATTCCTTTTGAAATAGCGTTTGAAAATGCCACTGTAGATCCGAAAGAAGGCGATTGTAGTGACGAGTTTGAATACACCGTTTTAGTAACTGCAAGCAAGGATTTGACCATTGCGTTGAATGTTTTCGATCCCTGTCTGGAAACATGGCCCTGGATCGAGAACAAAAGATATAATAAAACATATAATACAAGTGGGAATGGAAGTGTACGGAAGCAGCTTAATTGGACTGTAAATGGAACTACTTTCTTCAATGAAAACTGTTCCGGGAAATCAAAGTTTTACTTTGTATATGAAGGTAAAAAAACGGAAGTGTATCTGGGACCGAATCTTGGAGATATTCCGGATGGTCTTCATAGAAAACCACCAGAATTTAGTAATGGGATCACAAATCCTAATGTAACCATCTATTGCAATTGGTCACAAAGAGCCACGCTGTGTAACTATAGCGTAAGCGTGAGTTCCAAGGGCGATTATACAGTAAGACTTTTTGTTAATGATCCCACTGGCGAGTTGATGATACGAAGGGGAGAGACAAAAGAGATATTAAATACAACTAAAAATATCACATGGACTATAGCGCCCTTTGAGTCTCTTAATATAGATGACATAGCCCAATATATAGGAAAACGTGCTAATTTCTCTTTTAAATATGATGGACAGAGCTATAAAGGCGAATTTAGAGGTCCGCTATTAGTAGCGGCATTTAAAGAGCCTAAAATAGTACCTGATCCGGAAAAGATAAGTTATAATGGCTCTTTCAATTATAGCGTTAATGTGATTGGAAGTGAAAAGCTTCATGATATAACGCTGAAGTATCGTTGTGGTGATAACTGGACATCAGCGAATATAACCGAACCTACCAAGGAGTATGATAACAAAATCGAGTGGGAACTGTTGACCTGGCCATGTAAAGCAATCAAATTATGGGAAGATGTAAAATTTGATGTGAATGTGACAGGTGAAGGGAAACCTATAGAAGTTTTTTAACTTAGAGTTCTTTATATGATAAATAACAGGACAAAAAATAAAGTAGGTAAAAAATGCTTGGTGGAAGGAGAAGAGAAATGAAAAAGAGAGGTACGTTTGGAAATGCTGGTAAAGAAACGCAACACGAAGATAGAAAAAGGGGGGGCGGGTCAGCGAGCGGTTTTGTGATTGGGGTGTTGTCTATGAGGAAAGCGTTGCCTTTGGTTTTGATTGCTACAATGTTATTCTCGATTGCTGTGATTGCCGTCTCCGGGGACATGCCTATGATGTGCTCTATAAAGCCAAAGGTTCACCAGTCCTCGGTATACCCCCTAAATGGAACTTGGCAGGATAGCTTCACTTATCTATTAAATATCTCCAGCCCTGAAAGTTCCAAACTCAGAAAGGTCATTGTCACTCTGCAAATCTATCAGCCCGCTAACAATACATTTGAAGTTAAAGATGAGATAAACCAGACTTGGGTTTTTACTACGGATGGTGGGCGAAATGAGAAATCATTCACCGTAGAACCATTTATTGCACTGTCTCGGGACGGTATATCAAGCTATCAGTTCTTGTACGAGGATGAAATGCAACGCGTGACTTCGACTTTGGGTCCATATTCCGGTCCAAGCTTAATAGAAACATCAGAATTACCGTATGTAGTCTTCGACACCCCAAGTGGGCCCAGTGCAACTGATGAGGCATATTATACTATGGACACAGGAGAGACAACTGCCTTTGATTACAATGTTACTGTAGAGTCAAATAGTACAATATGGTTCGATATAAGTTTGAGGGTTCAGGAGCCTGTTGAAAACGTGTGGATGCTTAAGGGCGAGAACCTGCCGACTTACTTCAGAGCAAATAGAACCGAGACCTTGATCTGGCCCGATATAAGACCTTTTGAATCGCTTAATAAAAGCAGGATAGGCAAGTACATCGGAAAACGATCTAACTTCACATTTGTATATCCTGGTGGTAAATCCGAAAATTTCATTGGTCCTAGATTAGTAGTGGCATTCAAAGACCAGGAAATGAACCCTAAATATCCGAGTTGTTGTGATAATTACACCCATAGTATCAAGGTAAATGCGTGCAGAAATCTGAATATAACACTACAATATTATGATGGGACAGAATGGGTGCATGCTGACACAACAGAACCCACACAAAATTACACAAGGCCATATGAATGGCAACTGCTGGAATGGGACTGCAAAGCTACGTTTTTATGGGATGAGGAA
>CAZOEM010000048.1:0-8819 GCA_964578735.1 uncultured Halobacteria archaeon
CCTGTGTGAAATCGAAAAGATGTACCATTCATAGAATATCACCAATACAAAGCATCTACAATACTTCGCATATCATTCCAATTTGGTAGTATATCAGAACTACACCCATGCGTGTTCGGATAAGAGATTGACATTTCAACTATCGAGCTCTATTCCACCACCTCTTTCGTAACCCTCGCCCCAATCTGCGAAACTGTCTCCTTCACCTTATCCTTTAATGTGCTCTCAGACACACCCTCCGCTTTGTCTATATCAATCTCCATCGTGAACTCGAAACTACCCACCTCTCTACTGAGTGGCATTAGAACCCCCCTACTCAAATCAGCTATCTTAGTTGACGGGATGCCCTCTATCCTGATAGATATTTTTTTATATCGCTTTGGTCCTGGTACTTCTCCGCCTAGTACTACTACACCACCTGTCCCTGTTCCTCCTGTATCACCACCCCATGTATCATCCCCGCCGGTATCTTCAATTTTTGGTACTTTCACTCTCTCACGTTCAACCACGATCCTAGCCGCCCTATCCTTCGAAACAAGCACCTCCTCTTCTGCAAGCGAAACAGAACTTGTCGGCACGTTAGATTTAAATTTTAGTGTGTCTCCATCAACCTCGCCTCCTGTAAGGTACGCTAACCCAAACGCCCCCTCTGCAACGCCCTGCTGGATCGCCCGTCTAATAACCTCTGGCGATTCCGGAATAACCAACGACATATCCTTGTAGAACTGGTCAGAGATAACCTTCGTCTCGATTTTATCTCGACCCTCCATGAACTTAATCACAAGATACCGGTAATGCAGATGTGGCGCGAGTTTCTCCCGTGATTCAAGCGCCATTTTGTACCAGTTAGATAAGCTCTCCTTGCCAACTGTGGGTTGTCCCAGTGCGATTTCTTCTGCTCCTATCAGAATAACATTGTACATCCGCCGTGCATTAAATGAAAAGTCGTCCCTAATCCGTTTAAGCCGCTGTGCTACCTCGGTAGCTTTATCCTTCAACCCATCTTCATCATTTGCTTTTATCTTGCTCTCAATTTCCTTAAGCGCCAGATACGTCTTCAGTTCATCTTTAAAAGCGCCAAAACCGCCAGGGTCCGCTTTAGCAAATATAATTGTGTTTTTGTATGTTCTAAATGTATTCCCCCGCTTCTCTAACCATTCCCCGGGCGTATCATCATTCTCGTTCGGCCGCAGAATCACCAGCTTTAGCTCTTTGGTGTCTGCAATATCCTCCGATTTATCGGGCCATAGTACAGAACAAAACGCAGTTCCTACCTCATTATCAAGGACTTTTCTCATCTCCTCCCGGTACGTTATGGTATAGAGCTCTTTTTTGTCCAGTATCATCCTGTTAAGGTTCGGAATTTTAGAGAATTTATACATACCGCCCTTCTCATTCAGATACCAGAGCGACTTATCCAACCGCTGCAACACTTCTGTGACCATAGAAGGAATTGTATCGGCATGCATTGTCGCAAATTTGATATATTCAAGCGTAGCACCCTTCTCCGATTTGTCACCTGAGAACGAATAGAAGAATATTGTGGTCGCTATACGTTCTGCCAGATGTTTCCAGCCTTTGTTCTCTTTATCAAGCCCCATTGATTTCGCTTCATGTCCTGAGATGTCAGACCCGATTATGCTTTCATACACACTTTCAATATGGTGGAGAAACTCATGTCTAACCGCTGCAGCTTCTAATCCAATATCAGAAGGTAGGATCATGTCTATGTTCTTCTCTTTATTATAGAGGTCCTCTATGACATTAGCGAGTAATCTCAATACGCCCCGGGTCCTCTGGAACGAAGAAAAGGTACCCCATTTCTCGTATAAAATGTCTATCACCTCAGGATGAAACGGATATGCAAGCTCCATCTTACGTTTATAATCCACATCGCGTGCCTTTGCCGGTATTTCCTCCTTAATCTTCTGATAGAGCTCGAAATAACTCATGATGATGCTGTCTCGCATTTCCGGGTCCTTAATATTAGCGAATAGCCGTCTCTGGATGATCGAATATATCTCTTCGCCTTTCAATGTCTCTTCTATTGATTCGATCCGCCCAAATGTCTTTTCCAGTTTCGCCAGTGATTCCTCTTTACGTTCTGTGTAATCCTCGAGATAACTCGAAGGTAGGGTAACAATGAGCATCTCGCGTCCCAAAGATGATACGGTCTCAGACAGTTCCTGCAGGAACGCGAAAGTCTGTGAGCCCAAATTGGTACCGTGATACTCAACGCCTCGTGCCTTTGTGATATACTCCAGCACTTCGTCGAATAAGAGGATGAACGGTTCACAGGACTCCAGAAACGATCTTAATTTCTCCTTTCCGGGTGCTATTCTATCGGTATCATTCTGCTCGAACTCTTTGTAGCCCGCTTCACCTGCGAGTTGATATGCTATCTCGCCCCAGAGCGTTTGTACCGTCAGACCATTTCTGCGGTTGCCCTCGAGCGGGTTCAGATGCGTGCCGACAATAACTGCAACCTTTGCTGTTATTGGCGGTAAACCTTCCGGCAATTGGCTCTGTACCTTTGCGCCGTTTTTTAGGTAGTGGTAGATGGAGATGAGTGCATGCGTCTTTCCACCTCCAAATGGTGTCTTGATCTCCACTACGGATGACCCTTTTCCCGTTTCCAATTTGCTGTGCACCATAGAAAGCAGGTTGGTGATCCCGTCGGTGAAATAAGTCTTCTTGAAGAACTGCGCGGGTTCGTTATAATCCACGGGTGCATTTCCAAGTGCTACATTACCTAAGTCGGCTGCGAATATAGCTTCATCGAAGTTGCCGTCTTTTATGTCCTGGTGCGGTTCTACAATATCATACCACGTTGTCATATTTTTTTTATCTACTCCCAAAATGTTTCAAATCTGTCTGTGCATTATCTGCCTTTACCTTTCCGTGTGCATAAGTGTCTATGCCGATCAGAAAACCCTCTAACAACTGCTTCTCCTTGTTGCCGTTCAATAGCGTTTCTGCTACTGCCTGACAGAACTGTTTGAACGCGGGATTGTCGGCATAGCCGGTCTGTGCAAGGAGCTCCGAGAGTTCTTCTTTTTTGCCCTTCTCCCATAACAAAAGGGTTTTGTGCATTACGTCTACCATACTCCGGATTGTGTCCACCTCGCTGCGTTCCTTTGGGCCTAAGATGGAAATCTTTGAGCCACTCTTTTTCACGAACCCGCCTGGTCCCCATAGCTTTTCGAGGTTTACTCCGCTTGCACTTGCTAGTTTTCGGGCGTCGTCATACTCAACGGTATTGTCAAGATATGTCCAGCGATAGGCGAGATAGAACTCGGATTCGTTATCTATTTTAGATGATGCGGCATCTGATAGGAGCTTTCTTACGATGAAATCTGTGGATACGGATCGGGTAAAGTCTAATAGCTCGGCTGTGGTTACCGGTTCGCCTGATAGTTTTTCTACGCGCTTGTACTGGCTGAAGATTTCCATGCCTGGTCCGATTGCAGAGATGAAGAAATCGCCGCCTGCTATGCCTTCGTTCCAGAATTGATTGAGTTTTGTCTCCACTCTTTCTTTTATCTGTGGCTGGAGTTCGCTATAAAAACCTACTTTCTCTCTTTCGGTCTTGCGGCAGACCATATAGATAGAGGATGCTAATGATGCCGTGCCCGCAGCCCTTATACGGGTTTTCATTTCGGTATGGATTGGCCAAGAGGCCGTGACGACAAAACCAGCGTTCAGCAAAGATTTAAGCATTGTTTCCCAACCAACCGTGGTCTTGTGAGCATAAACTACCGTCGTAATTCCATTTGGTTTGAGAACTCGATATATTTCTTTGAAAGAATCAGATAGCATATTTTCAAAGAACACCTTGGGATTTTCTTGCCTCGCAGGCTCCGCAATGGCTTCCTGAGATTTTTGTGTCAACGGTGTTGAAAACAAATCAGAAAAGATATCCCCTACGCTACGTTTAAGCCAGACGTAAAAGAAATCAGAAAGGTCCGCATAAGGTACATTGTCATAATAAGGTGGATCTGTAATAACTACGTCAAAATAATTATCGGGAAAAGGAATTGACGTGGCAGAGAAATTTGAAGTATAGCTAGTGTTGAATCCCGTGTAGACACCACCTAAACTATGAAATATCCTATCTTTTTGATTGATAAATGAACCGCCATGAGGAAAAATGGGATTATTTTCGGAATAATCCCAAACCATTCCAAGTGCTTGCCTACCAAAAATATCAACACTCGCCTCAGCATCTGGTTTCCAACGTGCTAAACTATTGGTGAACATTAACATTCTATCAAATATAAGGCTTAAATACCCCATTACCATATTAGTTGCCTCTTTGGCATTAATACCATATTTAGTTATCTCAATATTGTTGCAATCCTCTTTTATACCATTATACGCCAACTTTATTTTTTCTATGAATGTGATCAGGGCAAGTTTTTGGCGAGAGTTGAACACATCCCCCCAAGTTTCCATTCCATACATTGGTAAACGGTTTACAGCATGACTTTTTTTATCAATCCATTCATCAGGTATTAGTGAATCCAACCCTTCACCGTTTTCTATTTTAGTTTGCAGATATTGCTCTGCCTCTTTAAATGTTTGAATGTCTTTTTCAGTTGCAATTCTGTAGTTTTTCCCTGTTTTTTGGGGGTTATGCAGAACTACAACAATTAACCGTTCACCCATTTCCCCCTTCTGAGCCAGCATTCTTATCTTTTTTACTTCAGTAACCTGTTCGCAAATTGGGCACACTGCATTGCCTCTTGCAATTGTTCCCACTCCTGGATCAAACACGCCCATATCACCCCCCTCTATCACAAATTCAACATTCTTTTTGTCTTTATCAACTACCGGCTTGTATGCCGCCTTTTTCTTGTCTTTCTTTGCCAGCCAGAACTGCCCCACGAGTGGTATCTCAGCTCCGCAGCTTGGATTCTGGCATGGAATTGTCCTAGCCCAGATGTAACCAACAGGAATGGAGCCGTCCTCATCAGGGGGGTAAAACTGCCCAATCTCCTCCTTCGCCTGCTCCAATATGATGTTTGCCCATTTCTCCACCATGTAAGTGAGGAAGTTCACCTCATCCTCAGTCTTGCCTCCTGTGATCTTCTCCTGACTTTGTGTCTTCTTCTTGTCTCTGTCTGGATTTGGAATCATTACCCCAAACTTCTGTGGCCATTCCAATGTAGCCTTCTCAATGAACCCAGCAACGGGATTATAATCACTGGCATATGTCTCGCAGCCCAACCTGAGAGCTTCTAAAGGTATTGACCCACCACCAGCAAAAGGGTCTAAAACCCTTGGTGGTTGATCACCCCACTGCTCTTTTATCATCTGCTGTGCCTTTTTGATGTTCGCATCGTTACCGTTCTTAACCGCTTCCCAGGGTGTGATCTTCTTGATTAGCTCGGTTATATCTTTCCTCTTTTCGTTGTCTTCCGGTAAATCAATCAATGCTGCAAAGTTCGTGGCTCTGCTTGAAGCCAAAGGTCGCCTTGCCCACCAGATATGAAGCGTTGATGGATGTCCGTGCCTGATGTTCTTCTCTCTCGTGGATTCCTCTGATATTTCAGCCAATGGCAAGTCCCACTCAATAAACCGTTTCTTCAATTGTAGCCCTCCTGTGTATCTGAATTTTTTCCTTTTTGCGCTTGACCCGTTTGTGGCCCCTTTATGGCCCCTTTGAGTCCTTTGTGAGCCCTTTGAGCCCTTTAGTAATGAATAATAAGTCCCTTTCCCGGTTACTCCTTGTTTTTCTAACAAATTCAGCTCCACCAATGCAGTGAGTTCCCTTGTAGCTGTTGGCTTAGAAATCTTTCCTATTCCCTAATATTCTCTATTCGTGATCTTTCCGTTTTCCTTTACATACATCACTGCTTTTATCTGTCTCTCATTGAGTCCCAGATTGGCAAGATATTCATCATTATATATATCCTTGTGGAATGTTACCTGGAAGCCTCCGTCCAATTCTTTAAACACAGGCTCCGGGAAACCCAATTCATGGCATTTGTCAAATATTCGCTGTATCCCGCTCCCATAGTTCTCGATAAGACCCATATCATAGAAAATCATCGCGATTAACTTATTCCTCGGGATCGAATTATGATTTGGATCCATGAGTCTTTCGATCGACATGCCAAAGGGAAGCCCGCCCGGGTTCCAGACGACTAGCCGGTCATCGAATATCTTTATCTGAATTTGTGCGGGTGATGAATAATCACGATGACAAACTGCATTAGTCACAACTTCACGAACAGCATCTAAAGGGTACTCCCAGATCTCATCGCGTTTAGCTTTTCCCGAGATCGAATACGACAGCGTGAGCACACGCCGCATATACTCCATGACCTCCTCGACCTGCAAGATAATTGGCACGTCAACGACAAAATCGTCCACGATTGTGGACGTGCCGCGTATCTTGCCACATTTGACCTTTGCCTGCATCGGTGGTCTTTTCCCAAAAGCTAAAACAGCAGCCCATGTAGGGCTATTATTGTAAACAATATCCAACTTTTCCAGCAGGCTTGGTACATTTTCATCGTCTCGGAAGTGTCGTCTGCCCGTATTCTTTGCTCTCGACACGTATTCGTTCACAATGTTAGATTCGATATCCTTAAGAGTTGCATTAGGGCAAGGAGTAGCGTCCCAGGTCGTACCCATAGATTGTAGATGCATTTCTGATTCATCTTGATCTACAAAATTTCTCAATTCCGTGTCGGATAGTTTCATCAGCCCACTCCAGCCGTTAACTTGTCTTTTGGTATAACATAACCAGTAGCATATATGTCCTCGTCCACCGTGAAGGTTCTAGCCGGGTTTTGGATTCGCTCCAAATTGGGCTGTGAAGTCCCTGCAAAAGTCACAACATACAACCAGAACTTATCCCGGAATCGTTTCGCTTTCTTCCATTCATTTGCTGAGATACGAACGCCACCCTCTTGCGCTCTTGCCTTCACCTCGATGTACCGAATATCTTCAAGGTCACCATCCTCACCGTACTTGATGGAGCGAATATCAAACCCATGATTTTCCGTATGTACATCTTCAGGACTCCAGCCATTATCCTTTTCATATACCATAGAAACATCCATCCCGACTTGCTCGATTCTAGCGTCTGGCTTCATATCCACGCCACCCTTTTCAGACACCTGCGTAATACGATTCATCGGTATAACTACTGCTGCACCAATAATGTTATGCTCAGAGACCGTTAACTGCTTCTCCAACTCTATTTCGTCAACCAACTTTTTGCGTTTATCATCAAGATCCGTCTTCCGCTCTCTTTCGTTGAAGATTGCGAGATTCATATCTTTGCCCTCTTCCAGTTCTTGCTGCTGGTAATGGAGCAGTTTATCGTTCGATTCCTGAAGCAGGAACTCAAGAGAACGCAGACCATATTTACGCTTTATCTCCGACTCTTTCGTCCTCATCGCCTCTATTTCTTCTCGATAGGGGAACATTATCTCTGTTACAACGTACTCCTCTATCTCCCTGTTCTTGTTTAGCATACGCTTCATGCTTTCGTTTAGCACAACGTCATCAGCAGGAGCAATATCCCAAATCACAGACGGATTTATCTTCCGGAGTTCGCCCTTCATGTTCTGATAAACGCAGAAGATCCTTTTACCTGCAATTGCACCTAAACCATCGGTCAACTCACTTTCAATAAACCAGACTACGCCTTCCATGACATTTGTCTCATCGCCAAATACAGCGACCGCATCTGTGTGACCCATACTATCAATTGCCTTTTGATTAACCGCTTCGAGTAGCGGATGCCCAGGCGCCACGTACTCGTAGCTTGCATGTGCCTTTGCCGCCACCTTATCAAATGTAATCTTAGCATACGTCCGTTCTACTTTGCCGTAGCGCGACAGGAAATCATAATCTTCATTCAATTTACGGAGCTCGAATGGAACAGATTTAATCTTGTATGTGTCCCCCTCTTCATTATATTCGCCACCAAATCGCTTAAACGCTCTCAGGAAGTAATCCTGTATATATTCGGGCATCAACCTATTCTCATCCGCTTCTTGTACGTTTCTGGTGATACCAGCATAATCTATATGCCGTGTTGCCAGGCTCGTCATAAATATCTGATCCAGCTTCTTCTCCATTTCCGCTGGATTTATCTCATCCACGAGTTCATATATCTCCTCCATTCGTCTCTGACCGGTAATTGCATCCCGTATAATCTTCTCCAGTGTGGAACCCGGTATGACCTCACCAATGACATCAAACACACGGTCTGAACCAAGCGCTTCCCTCATAGCATCCAGCTTATCGAATAGCCGATCCAGGATCTGACCCTCCCTTGTATCTTTGCTCACCATATTGTAGATAAAGACCTCTCTGTCCTGCCCATATCTGTGTATCCGGCCCATCCGTTGTTCCAGACGGTTCGGGTTCCAGGGTATGTCATAATTCACCATCAATGAACAGAACTGTAGATTTATACCTTCGCCGGCTGCCTCGGTAGCTACCATTATCTGCGTCTCATTCTTGAACCTGTGTTCTGCTTCTATCCGGGCATCCATGCCCATACTACCGTGTATGGTGTTCACCTTATAGCCCCATGAAGTCAGCTTCGCAACGAGATAATCAACGGTGTCCTTGAACTCAGTAAAGATCAACAGTTTCATATCGCCGATATTAGCAAGGACATCGTCACGGAGCTTAACTAATTTGCTTTCGACTTCCATCTCCCTTACTGTTTTCGCAGAGTCTATGAGCTCCTCGACCTTTTCTATCTCTACCTTCACCTCGTCAAGATTCTGTGCTAAAGTCAGGTGCATGAGTTTTTCTTCTATCTTCCATCTTTCTGCCTCTTCCATGTC
>CAZOEM010000048.1:8829-11524 GCA_964578735.1 uncultured Halobacteria archaeon
CTTCAAGCTCTTCCTCGGAGATATGCGTCCATTTCTCGTAGTCCGTATCCTGCTTGATTTTATCCGGTAATTCTAACAATTTCTCTAATCTTTCCTTCCTATGCTCTAAAGAACGAAGTATAGCGTATGTGCTGGAGGTCAACCGTCTCTGAAGTATCATCATGGCAAATGTGATTGATCGGTTATCCTTTGCCCTGTCAAAATAATCCTTCACATAGGTTGTCACTGCACTATACAACTCTTTCTCATCATCCGTAAGCGTAAAATTGACTGTATTTACATGTCGCGGTGTGAAGAGGTTGTTGCCTTTGAAGTCTTTCATGTCCTCTTTCAACCGCCTGACAAATAACGGATTCTCACCTTTTTTTTATCGATTCCATTAGTAACTCTGTTTTAGAGAAGAAGCCGGGTCTGAGCAGGTCTAAAAAGAGTCTAAAATTCTCTTCGTCACCACGATGTGGCGTTGCTGTTAGAAATAGCAGGTGCGTTGCTATCTCAGAGAGTATTTCACCGACTTTATATCGTTTTGTCTTCTCGACTTTAGGTCCTTTTCTCGTTGTGTACCCGTATGCCGACATTTTGTGTGCTTCATCAACTACAACAAGGTCCCATGAAGATGCTTTCAATTTCGGGACTATATCATCTTGCTTCAGAAAGTCTATGGATGTAACACAACAGTTGTGCGTCTCCCAAATGTTCTGACCCCAATTGGATTCCATCAAACTGCGGTTCACTAAAGTGAAATTTGTGGCGAACCACTTCTTCATTTCGCGCTGCCATTGATATTTTAGATGTCCCGGCGCTACGATAAGTATATTCTTTGCTAAATTACGATACTGCAATTCTTTAATGATGAGTCCTGCCATTATCGTCTTTCCGGCACCCGCATCATCAGCTATGAGGAATCTGATCTTAGGGTCACGTAGAGCATAAGAATAAACTGCCTCGATCTGGTGTGGCAACGGGTCAACCTGAGATACATTCACAGCAAGCAGCGGGTCAAACTGATATGCCAATCTCAGTATGTTCGCTTCAATCCAGAAGAAGAAATCTTCGCTGTTACTGGAGTATGCAAAAGTGTCTGATGTCACAACATTAAGTTGTTCGAGTTGTGCTTCAGAAATTCGGAGCTGTTTGTAGGTGCGGCTGTTACGCAGGATTACTTCAAGTAAGAAATAGCCGGCTCGTCTCTCAAATTTCTTCACTTCCGCCTCTTCGCTCAGAAACGGCGCGGAAATCACCTGCCCTTCAAACAGTTCCGTTTTTATTTACCTCTGTTATCAGATTGGTGCTTATTAGGTATATAAAGTATATAATGGCGAAAGCTGTTAGAGGGTTACATGTTATAGTTGATTGTAAAATACCGGGTGCGAGGCGGGAACGGAAAACTAAATTTGTTGTTCTCTAATAAGCCACTTCCACAACGGAACACACTTTATTGTCTTGTCCTCAACATTCAATTCCGCCTCATAATCCCAAGTTATCATGCACAGATTTTTGCACTTGAACTCACCTGAAACTTTTAACAACGCATCCACTTCTCTTTTCACTAGTTCGGCACTATCCGCGGCATAAGTCACTTGAATTAGCTGCTTAACCGCCAAACCTTCTTTTAACACAAAATCCACCTCGCGTTGCTGATAATCGCGGTAGTAGTATATATCCAACATTGGTCGTTCATTTTGCATCCTTTTTAGTTCCAAGAAGACCGCATTCTCCATCAACCGTCCTGTATCTTCAGAAAATCTGAACATCGTCGAAATACCGGAATCACAAACATATACCTTTCTTGGCCATGACTCCTTTACATATACTGTCCCGGAAATCCTATTTACAAAAAAGACTGCCTGCGTATCTTGAAGCTTTTCTATGTAACTATAAACCGTATTCTTTCCAAACTTTTTCCCCTCTGATTTCAAAAAGTTTACTATTTTATTTACACTTAGCTCCGATGAAAAATTCTGAAACACAAACGAGAAGATAAATCGCGCTATCTCCAAACTCTTTAACTCGTGCCTTTCAACGAAATCTCTGAAAAATATCGTATCATAATACTCCTTCAATATCTTTTCACGCTCTTCCTTAAGCACAACCTCGGGAAATCCACCGAGTTCTAAGTATTCTCGTAACCTCTTTTTTATCTTCGCCTTCTCTATCTGCGTGAAAACGTTTTTGAGTTCAACATTTTTAGCATTTAAAAATTCGCTAAATGAGAATGGTAAAAGAACGTATGTGAGTGATCTTCCTCTCAATTGTGTTGCTATTTCTCTGCTCAGTAACTTAGAGGAAGAGCCGGTAACAAAAATGTTGTATGGAGTTCTATCAAGCAGCGTTCTCACCGCAGTTTCCCATTTAGCCATGTTCTGTATTTCATCAAGGAATATATTTTCCGGTTCTTTGCCTGTAATTTCCGCAAATAAATTCACAATTTCCAGTACTTCATCGAATTTTACCGTCAATAAACTCGAGTCTTCAAAATCTAAATACAATGAAACTTCTTTCACGGGCTTTATTAACTGGAAGAAATAATATGTCTTTCCCGCTCGCCTTGGGCCAACGATAGATATAACTTTGCCTCGTATTTGGGCCGCTTTAAGTTCTCTTGGTAGTAAAAATGGTAATTCCTTTCCATACCAATCCTCTATATACCTTTTTATCCGCTGTGTTTCCATAGTAACCTACTAATTAAGATACT